>JALSPL010000156.1 GCA_026985975.1 Anaerolineae bacterium
AAGACAATGTCGCCTGGTTCATCACCACGCCCGGGGGCAACCAGGCGCTGTTGTGGGATGAACGCGAGGGCGCTATCTCCCTGCCCGAGGCGCTGAAGACCCTCCCCACCGCCCGGCGCCCCCTGCATCTTTTCATTGACGTCGCCCCGTTCGCCGCCCATGACGAGGCCCCTCCCCCCATCCCCGCCCAAAACAGCCTGGCCGCTGATGAATCACTGTCGCCCGGGACGGTCGTCCGCTTGGACGCGGGCGTCAGCCTGCTTCGTTTGCCAACGCCCCAAGATGAAGCGCCGCTGTTCCGGTTGAGCTATGGTGATTTCACCATGCTGCTGCCCCTGACCAACAGCCAGCAAACCCAGGAGCATCTGATGGAGAACGGCATTTTGACTCCTGTCACGATCTTGATCACACCCTGGCCCGGAACGGGCGCGTGGCCGCATCCAGGCCTGTTGGCGGCGCTGCGTCCGCAGATGATCTTGCAACCGGAAGGAAGCGCGTATCCGCCGGGGGTGCAAGCGAAGCTTGAGCAGCATCCGAGACGCGTGCACATTGCCAATGACGCCATCACCGAAATCATCACGGATGGCGGCAGCGTTATGTTGCGCGAACAGCGCTATTCAGCAGACGCCTTGCAGCAGCAGCGCTAACGCAATGCTAACATTTTTCATAGCAAAATCTAACCTTTCGGGGCTATACTGCATCTAAACTGTGATATGCGGCAGCTTTGCCGCGCCCAAGATTGACGAAACCCGTCCGCCTGTCATAAGATAGGATGCCTTGAATCTGAATCCCTATTCGAGGGAGTAAACCATGCCGTTATACGAATATCATTGCAACCAATGCAGCACTGATTTTGAAGTGCGTCGTTCTTTTTCCGATACAGGCACGCCCGAATGTCCGGTTTGCCATGAGACAGCAATGGTCGTGCGGAAATTCTCCGCGCCGGCTATCGTCTTCAAAGGCTCGGGCTTCTATGTCAATGATTCGCGGGGCAAAAACGCCGCCGGCGCACCGGTTCACAACAAAGCCTCCTCCAACGGCAATGGCAAGACGGCCAGCAGCGAAAGCGTCCCCGCCGCCAAAACCGAATCAAAAAGCGAACCGGTTAAGGCCAAAACCGACTAGCCCGCGCCCCCTCTTGCATTTTTAGCAGATGGTCTCCAGCAATGGAGGCCATTTTTTATGGGCCTATTGCACCCGCGCCAGCTCCACCACCAGCATATCCAGCGCCAGATTCGCCTCCAGTTTGCCCGTCTTGATGGCCACATCGGTCTCCAGCAGACGATCGTAGATGCTTTCCAACTGCGCGGGCGTATAATTTCGGGCCTGGGCCATGGCTTTTTGAGTGGGGTAAGGATGGAGCTTGATGGCGGAGGCGATCTCATCCTTCCGCATCCCGCGCGACGCATAATCTTTCACCTTCAACAAAATGCGATATTGGCGGACGATCATCGTCAGCAAGTAAAGGGGATGCGCGCCCTGATTGCGCATCTGCGCCAAAAGCCGAAAGGCTTGGGCAGTGCGGCGATTCCCCAGGGCGTCCACCATGTCGAAAATGCTGGCCTCGCGGGCGTAAGGACTCAGGAGGGCCACATCCTTTTTGGTGATGGGACGATCCCCTGCGTAAAGCGCCAATTTCTCCAATTCGCTGTTGATGAGCCGCAGGTCCGGGCCGATGAAGGAAGCCAGATCATCGGCCACGCCCCGATCCAGCCGGATGCCCATTTCCCGCGCCCGCTTGGTCACCCAGGCCGCGAGCTCGCCCCGCCTGACCTGCGGCGTGCTGAACAATCGCACTTCGCCCCGGTCTCCCAGCTTGCTCACGGCCTTCAAAACGGGGTTGCGGGCGCCGATCTTCTTGCTTTCGTTCAGGACCAGCAGCGTGCTTTCGGGGATGTCCGGGATCATCTCCGCCAGCCAGCTCAAAAACTCCCTGGCCGTCTGGCTCTGTTTGCCCTCCGGGCTTTTGCTTTTCTCCAGCCGCGCCAGCAGATCGGTGACGATAACCAGCCGGTAATCGCCCAAAAAAGGAGGGACATCGCAATGATGCAACAATTCAGCGCGGGTGACGCTGCGCCCGTTCAAAACCACGGTGTTCATCTCCGCCAGATCCCCCAGCCGGGCCTTCAGTGCGGCAATGCGCTCGCTCTTGCCGAATTCCTCATCGCCATGAAACAGGTAAATCATCGGTCAATGATAAGAAATGCCGATCCAGTGATAAACGCGCTTGCCGATTTGCTTGCGCTGAATCTCCACAATCCGCGCCCGCTTGAATTCAGTGCCGGTGGTCACCTTGGCTTGAAGCCGCAATCCCACCACCTGGCCCAGCACCACCCCCATCAGCGCCCCCAAAACGCCCGCAGGAATCTGTTCCGACAGGCCACGATGTTTCGCGCTGGTGGTGGCCAGCATGGTGCCGCCCGCGGCCAGCACCGCCGAAGAGACCATATTGGTGCCGCAATTGGGATGGATGGCCAATTGATGCTCCCCCGCCAGGAGACGATCAATCGCCTCCTGCACGGCGTCCCTCAGCGTCTCGGTGGGAAGATCGCCATAAATATAAAAGCCGTTTCTGTTAGAGCGACCGGCCATGCTGACATAAGGCAGCATCCGGCTGAGGATATGGATGGTGGCGTGTTCGACGGCGTGATTCCATCGAATATGGGTAATAAAATTCACGTCAGGCAGTCTCGAAGAATAAATATGAGATGATGTCTTTTATTTTACCACACCTTTCACCCAGAAGATGACTCCGCGCCCGCCATTGTCAGCATTTTTTGCAGCAAAAGGGCGTTAGAGATGGCCGCGCCAGTTGCGGTGTTGTTGAAAATGCACCAGGTGACGGCTTCTCGGGACCAGTGCATCAGATTCTCCGTCAGAGTCTCCAAGAACGCGGGCGAGTAAGCCGAACGATAGATTTCGGGCGAGCCGTGCAAACGCACATACACCAACGCCGGCCAGCCGCCCGGCGCGGCGCCTGCCTCCGCCGGAGCCGGATCAACCGCAGCCCGGGCCACGCGGTATTCTCGCAACAAGGCGTCAGCCTCCGGCGTAAACCAGGAGGCGTTGCGGGGCTCGCAAACGACCGGCCCGGCGAATTGCTTTCGCAAATGGCGGAAAAACGGTCCGGCTACATCCGTCTCAAAAACCAGGCTCGGAGGCAATTGCAACAATAGCGCTCCCAGTTTCTCGCCCAACTGCGTCACCCCCGCCAGATAATCATCCAGCAGATGGGGCTGACGCAGGCGCTTGTAATGCGTGATGTTGCGATGCACTTTGACTGCAAAACGAAAATGATCGGGCGTAGAAGCCGCCCATCGGGCATAGGTCGCGGGCCGGTGAAATCGGTAGAAAGAGGTGTTGATCTCCACAGCCGGAAGCACCCGGGCGTAACGCTGCAAATGCGTTCCCTCGTCCGGAAACGCCGCCGCTTGCTGCCAGGGAATAGACCAACCGGCGCAGCCGACATAAATCATGGCAGCCTCCTGATGACAGAAATGAGAAACCACAGCCCCAGGCCCGCGGAGACAAGGAACCCCAGGGCAACCAGGGCGGTGACGATG
>JALSPL010000157.1 GCA_026985975.1 Anaerolineae bacterium
ATGGGACTGGCCGAAGCGCGGGGGATAAGAAAAGCCAGGGCCAGGATAAACGCGGCGATAAGCACGCTCACCGAAAGCCGCGTCAGCGCCCGATCCAGGCTCTCCAGCGCCGGTCTTTGCACAGTCATATTCAATGACAACGGCAGTTCGCCCGATTCCAGGCCGTAGAGTAGCCGGGCGCCCGCCCGCGGCGCAATGGACAGCACCTCGCCCCAGGCTTGCAACTGATATAACATCTGCGGCCCCCAGACTGAAGGCAACCACATCTCTCGCGCCAACGTCTCGACAAAAGGCTGCGATACCGCAAAGATATCAAATTCCGGGTCAAGTTGCAGCCCCACGCCCTCCATCATGGCCAATGTTTTCCCCAGCAGCCACATATCCGGGGGCAGCATAAGATGATGACGCCAGGCGATGGGCATAATATCCGAGACCACATCCTGCGCCCGGATTTCTTTCAGCGGCAGTCCGTAGTATTTATCCAGCAACCGGGTGATGTCCCGTTTCAGCAGCGCCCGATCCACCCTGGCCGTGGCCGCCCCCATACGAACGAGCTGCTCTACGATAGCGTTCGCGTCCATCCGCACCGATGCGATGTACAACCTCACCAGATTCAGCCGATCTGTCTCGGAGAGATGCCCCACCATGCCAAAATCCATAGCGCCGATGACATTTTCTGGCAACACGAAAAAATTGCCGGGATGCGGATCAGCATGAAAAAAACCATCCGCCATCACTTCTTTGATGATAATGCGGGCGGCGTTCAACGCCACCTGCTTGGGATCCAGACCGGCCTCTTGCATCCCCGCCACATCATCGATTTTCACGCCGCGAAGGCGCTCCAGCACCAACACCTCTCGGGTGGTGAGTTCCCAATACACTTTGGGGATGATGAGATAGGGTTCATCAGCAAAATTACTGCGAAAACGATCGGCATTGCGCCCTTCGCGCAGATAATTCAACTCATCCTGCAGGGTGAAAGAAAACTCGGCCACGATATCGACGGGATTGTAGATCTCTCCCAGCGAGGTGTGTTGAGCCAACGCCGCCATATCCTCCAAAATCGCCAGATCGGCCTGGATGGTGGGCCAGATTTCGGGGCGCTGCACCTTGATCACCACCTCTTCGCCTCCGGGCAAGGCGGCAGCGTGAACCTGCGCCAGCGACGCCGCGGCCAGAGGCTCATGATCGATGTAAGCAAATAGTGCTTCCAGGGGACGCTCCCAAGCCGCAGCCAGTTGGACTTCAACCTCCTCCCAAGAAATGGGCGGGGCCGAATCCTGAAGCTTGCTCAACTCTTCGATGAAGTCGGGAGGCAGCAGATCGGGCCGGGTGCTCAGAATTTGCCCCAACTTGATGAAGGTGGGCCCTAATTCCTCAAGAGCGAGGCGAAAACGCCGGGCGGGCGTCAGCCGCTCCCGCTCTCGATCTTTACGAAAGAATCGAATGGTCGACAACAGCGCGCGATCCACCCCCATCTGCTCCAGCATGGCGCCAAAACCGTGCTGGGCAAACACCGTAATGATTCTTCGATAACGGGGGAGATTCTGAACGCGACGGACAGTGGTAAACATAAGCCAATCGAGGAGGCAAAGAAATCATTCTCTTCTTTCCTCATTATACCTCATGGCTCAAACAAAAAACCGCTTCGGATGAATCCGGAGCGGTTGGGGAATAACTGGTGGCGAGTTGAAACTACGGCTGAGAAAGCTCGATCTCTACGTAGGAGGGCTTGCCCTGGGTGATCACCTGATAACTGGATGTGCTGACAAACAGCATGGCACCGTCAGCATCGTTGATCTGCGCCCGCACCGCATAAGTGTGCGTCGCATCGATGTCGTTCAAATTGTAAGTGACTACAAAGGGGATGGGCGGGCCCGCGGGAGCCGCCATGATGGTCTGACCAATCATCACCGCCGCGGCATCCGCTTTGGAGACGTCTTCCAGGGTGACGATGACCTGGGCTGTGTCGGGCAGGGCGATGCGGGCCTTGTAAGTCAGCTCGCCCGCCACCGCCGGTTTGAAATTCAGCACGGCGTTGCCATTGGCATCGAAGATGGTGAGAGAGCCGTTGGCGGTGCTGTAAGTGGCGGCGGAGCCCAGCAGGTTGAGATACTCACTTTCCTGCTCCATCACGCCCGCGGGCTCGGCGCAGGCCTGGCGGGTGGCGGTCACATTGCTGACAGCCAGATTTTTGTTGTCGCTCTGATAGCCGCCGCTGTAGGTGTTGCATCCGGCGGAGCCGCTCAACTTGCCATTCTCGAACAGCGCGTAGATGGGCGCGCCCTCCAGCGGCTGTTTGCCATTGAGTAGCGCCAGCGCCCACAGCGGGCCTTCCAGGGTGGAGGGGCCGGGGACATCACCCTGCCCGTAAGTGACATCGACGCTGGTCTCGGCCACGCGGTCGCCGCTCTTGGGATCGGTGGAGAAGGCCACGATTTTGCCGGTGGTTCCGGGAACGACATCCTGCAGGTTCAGGTCCACCGACCAGTCGCCTTTGCCGCCCGCACCGATATTCTGGCCCTGCAAGGTGGTGGAAGTTTCGGCCAAAACTGCGCCGTTGTCGTCCACAGCCTGCACGGCGACATTGCCTTCAAACAGACCCTGTCCTTCACCTTTCACCGTGACAGGATGGGTGATGTCCAGCGCAGCGCCGTTGCCGGGCTCCTGAATGTTGATCATCGCCTCAACGGCTTCTCCGTAGGTGACGGCAATACTGGTCTCGGCCACGCGATCCCCGTTTTTGGAATTGGTGAAAAAGGCGAGGATCTGACCTTTCGTCCCGGGCATGACATCCCGCACATCCAGCTCTACCGACCAGACGCCGCCAGTGGCGCCCGCTTCGCGGGTCATCTTCAGTCCGGTGGTCTTTTCTGCCAGCACATTGCCGTCAGCATCAACGGCCTGGACTACGACATTGCCATCGAACAAGCCCTGTCCTTCGCCCTTCACCGGCACGGGGTTGGAGATGTCCAGCACGGCGCCATTGGTGGGGGCGAGAATGCTGATAGCGGATTCAACGGGCTTATCAGGTTTTGGGGTGGGCAGAGGGGGCGCAGCGGTGGGCGCGGGCGTGGGACTGGGCTGCTCTTTGCCGCCAAAAGCGCCAGAAGCCGCCATCACGCCAAGAATCAGCAGCAGAATGATAATAGCGCCGCCGATGAGATAAGCGGGCTTCTGCCAGGTTGGTTTGGTTTCGGGGGTAGGGGTATTCGACATTTTGTCGTCTCCTGTGTGTCAGTTGAAAGTCGTTGCTGTGCATAAATCAAGCCGCCAGCGTTTAAAAAACGGGATCGCCTCGCTATCCTTGACGAATAAAGAGGCGAAATAGACTTGGTCAGGCGAGATTCCGGCACAATTAAAGCGCAAATCATAGTAGCGTGACGCTCAAAAGTCAATATCCGGACGAAATCACGCTGTCAGACTCCCTACGATGCTGACAAGGGAATAGTTCCCAACCCGACTCTTTTCTCATCCCGCCCTTAAGTTTCCCCGTCCAGGTTGTAGTATAATCAGATTTATTAACCATAACGCATTCTCCCTCCCCCCTCAACGCCATGCCCGATCGCTTTTTGCAGGACATCATCACCAATCTCGAATTTCATGTCGCCTGGATTGAAATCGATCTTTATTTCCTTCGGAGTCGCCCGAATGGCAAAGAGAGCGACTTCATCCAGCGAATGATCGAAACAGAACAAGCGATTATCAGCGAGCTTTCCCGCGTCCTCCGCCAGCATGATTACGCGCCATCGCAGATTCAGCCCGACAAGAAGCTATTGCGGGAGGCGAAGAAACGGCAAACGCCCGAAACAGTGTTGCGTTATATCCACCACGGCATTCTCATGTCTCTGGCATGGTATCAGGATCGACTGAAAGATCCGCATCATCCATTCAGAGAACTTTGGCAGTCGCTTTTCGCACAGCAAGACCTGCTCAGAGAGGATATCGAACAGGTGCTGGGGATCAAATAGCCAAGCCAGCCCAGTTTGGCGCATCTCATTTTTCGATTTCACCCAATTTCAACCAACATTTTGCAAAGGAGCAAAAGATTATGAACATTCAGACAATCGGCGTCATCGGCTGCGGCCTGATGGGGTCTGGCATCGTGGAAGTCGCCGCCAGAACCGGTTTCGATGTGATCGTATCAGAAGCAAACAATGATTTTCTGCAGGCGGGATTGGCCCGCATCGATAAATCATTGGGACGGGCGCTGAAAAAAGGCAAGTTGAGCGAGGAGGAAATGGCCGCCATCAAGGCCCGCATCACGGGCGTGGTGGGGCTGGACGCTTTCATCGATGTGGATATGGCCATCGAGGCAGTCTCCGAAAACATCGATCTCAAGCGCAACATCTTCGAAAAACTGGATGAGGTCACCCGGCCCGACGTCATTCTCGCCTCCAACACGTCATCCATCAGCATTGCCGCCCTGGCCGCGGTCACCAACCGGCCCGACAAGGTGGTGGGCATGCACTTTTTCAATCCGGTGCCGGTGATGGCGCTGCTGGAGCTGGTGCGGGGCATTCTCACCAGCGATGAGACGCTGGCGACGGCTCGGGAGATCGGCGAGCGCATGGGCAAGAAGCCTGTCGTGGCTAAAGACAGCCCAGGATTCATCGTCAACCGCCTGCTCATCCCCTTCCTGCTGGACGCGGTGCGCATGTATGAATCGGGCCTGGCCACCAGGGAAGATATCGACGCCGGCGTCAGGCTGGGGCTCAATCATCCCATGGGGCCGCTGACCCTGGCCGACTTCGTGGGGCTGGACACCACGTTGTTCGTGGCCGATGTGCTTTACGAGGAATACGGCGATCCCAACTTCAAAGCGCCGCCGTTGCTGCGGCAGATGGTGGCTGCGGGCCTGCTGGGCCGAAAATCGGGCCGTGGATTTTACGACTGGCGCAAATAAGGGCCATTAAGGGGCGTTTCGTTGCCGAGACGCCCCTTATCTTTCCCCCTCCTGCTATTGAAATATGCTATAATGCCTTTTCAACCCCCACCGATTTTCCGTTATTCTCTACTCATCCGTTAGCAGATACCTTATGGACACCACGCAACTGGCCCAAATGGTGACCTGGCTCGACGAACAACATCGCCGGGATCGGGAAGAGCTCACCAAACTCCAACAACGCGTCGAAGCGCAAACCAGCACCTTGCAGGAGCAGGCCCGCCGCATCAAATCTCTGGAAGCGCAGCTTTCCAGCGCCAAGATGCAGCTCGGGCGCTTCGAACAAATCGACGAATCGCTCCAGAACACCCGCAATGAGCTCACCATCATGGTGAACGCCCAGGCCGACGCCATGGCCAAAATGCGCCGCGAGATGGAACAATCCCGCATGACCGATCGCGAAGCGATTTCCCGATCCGTCGCCGAGTTGAGAAAAGAATTGGGGAAAATACGCCCGCTGGAGGAAGAGCAGAAAATACGCAAAACAGAGGTGCAGCGGCTGAGCGAAATCACCATCGCCCTGCGGCATGATCTGAACAACATCAACAAAGATATCGATGAGCGCACCCGCGGCCTGCCCTATCTCGTCGAACAGCGCAATCATGATAACAAACGCATCGCCCAGTTGCAGCAAGAAAATATCGAGCTTTTCAAACGCCTCGAAGCCGCAGCCAACAAGCTCCAGTTGCTGGAATACAAGCTGCAAAAAACGGAGGGGCTTGTCACCCCCCTCCCCGAAACCATCGATGACCTGAAACGCACCCAGGCCCAATTCATCGAATCGCTGAAACTGGCGGATGCGGATCGGCAGCGACAGATGGCGGAGTGGCAGGAAACGCTGGACGCCCAACTCGCGCTCATCGAAGAGCAACGCAAGCGCTTCAACGAGATGCTGGCGCTCAAGGATGACATCCGGCGCACGCTGCTGGAGCTGGGGAAATTCCGCGAGACCATGCAGCGAGAGCAGGAGCAGGTGGCGGCCCTGCAACGCCTGGCCGAAGAGCGCATGAAAAAAGATATGGAAGCCTTTCAGGCGGATAATGAGAAACTGTGGAAAAAACAGCTTCTCGATTGGCAATACCGCTGGGATCAGCAGGTCAAAGTCAATGCCAGCGTCAACGATCGTTTCCCTGTCATTCAACGCAAAATCGATCTGTTCGAGGAGCTTTTGCAATTTTTGTGGGGCATTCTGGATGAGCAAAGCCAGACGCAGCTCCGAGAATCGCAAAAATGGCTTTCGCAGATGCAAAGCATGGCCGAAAAACGAGACAGTCTTTACAAAAAATATAAAATGACGGAGCAGCCCGCCTGATCAGCCATGAAAGTCATCGCCACCGCCGGCCACGTTGATCATGGCAAATCAACCCTGATTCAGGCCCTCACCGGCATCGATCCCGATCGGCTGCAAGAAGAAAAACAACGGGGCATGACCATCGACCTGGGCTTTGCCTGGCTGACCTTGCCCGATGGCGAGCCGGTGGGCATCGTGGATGTACCCGGGCATATCGATTTCATCAAGAATATGGTGGCGGGCATTGGCGCGGTGGATGCAGCGCTGCTGGTGGTGGCCGCGGATGAAGGCGTCATGCCCCAAACCAGCGAGCATCTGGCCATCCTCGATCTGCTGCAAACCCCGCGCGGGGTGGTGGCGCTGACTAAAATCGATATGATCGAGGATGAAGAATGGCTGGAGCTGGTGGAGGAAGAAGTGCGGGAAGCGCTGGCGGAGACGACTCTGGCCGATGCGCCCATTGTTCCCGTTTCCGCCTACACCGGCCAGGGATTGGATGCGCTATTGCAGGCGCTGGCGGATGTGCTGGCCCAGGCGCCGCCGCATTCGCCGGAAGGCCCGCCCCGATTGTCCATCGATCGGGCGTTCAGCATCGCTGGCTTTGGCACGGTGGTGACGGGCACGCTGAAAGAGGGGGCGTTGCACGTTGGCGATGACGTCATCATCGAGCCGGGCGATCTCAAGGCCCGCATCCGCGGCCTGCAATCACATCAACAGCCCATCCAGCAGGCGTTGCCCGGTTCCCGGGTTGCGGTCAATCTCAGCGGCCTGCACCCCAGCGATCTGCATCGCGGCCAAGTGCTGACGACGGCGGGACGGGTGCGCAGCACGTTGCGGGTGGATGTACGCCTGCGGGCCTGGCGCGACGCCCCGGCCATCCTCAAGCACAACATGGAGATCACCTTCCACAGCGGCGCGGCCGAGACCATGGGCAGGCTGCGTTTGCTGGAAGCAAATGAGTTGTTGCCCGGAGAGGAAACCTGGGCGCAGATCGAATTACGCGATCCGGTGGCCGTGAGCCGCGGCGATCATTTCATCATCCGCAGACCATCGCCCAGCGCCACACTGGCGGGCGGCGTCATCGTCGATCCGGCGCCGCGGCGCCGACACAAACGCCGCCGCCCCGAGCTCTTCCGGCGCTTCGAAGCGTTGCTGCGCAACGATCCGCTGGAATTGACCGCCCTGATCATCTCAGAGCGCGGGCCCATCGCCCCGCCCGACATCGGCCAGGCCCTGCAATTATCGCCATTGCAGGTGCAAACGGCGCTGGAAAAATTGCGGAACGCCGGAAAAGCATGGCCGCTGACCGCCGACGCCCCCGATGCAGACCTGATGACCGACGAGGCCTGGGAGCGCATCAGCCGCCGCATCAGCCACATCCTCGAAGCCTATCACGCCGAACACCCCGCCTGGCTGGGCATGGTGCGCGAGGAGTTGAAGAGCCGCGTGCAGCCGCGTCAGGGGTGGTCCACCCGCACCTTCAACGCCATCGTGCAGCGGGCGCTGGCCGAAGACCTGCTGCGGGAAGACCGCGGCTATCTGGCGCTGACCGATTTTTCGCCAGCGTTCAGCGTCCGCCAGCAAAAAGCGGTGGATGCGCTGCTGGCCCGATTCCGGGCGCAGCCCTACACCCCGCCATCGGTGCGGCAAAGCCTGGAGATCGTGGATGATGAGATGCTGGCGGCCCTGATTCAGCGGGTCGATCTGGTCAAACTGGGCCCGGACATCCTCTTCACCCGCGAGACCTACGACGAGATGCTCGCCCGCACCCTCGATTTTCTGCATCAGAACGACCAGATCACGGTGGCCCAATGCCGCGATCTTTTCGGCGCCAGCCGCAAATACATCCTCGCATTCCTCGAATATCTGGATCGGGAGCATATCACCCGTCGCGAAGGCGATTATCGCGTGTTGGCGCGTACATCCAACAAGTGAGAAGACGCATGTTCCGAAACACCCAACTGAAATCCAAAAAAGAAATCCAGAAATTACGGGACGCCAACCGTCTGGTCGCCCAAACTTTCGAGATGTTGCGGGAGTATGTGAAGCCGGGAGCAAAGCTCAGCGACCTCGATCGCATCGCCGAGGAATTCATCGTCAAACATGGGGCCAAAGTGCTCTACAAAGGCTATACCGGCGGCAGCCGCAACACCCCGCCCTTCCCCGGCACCATCTGCGCTTCTGTCAACGAAGAGATCTGCCATGGCATCCCCGACGACCGCACTTTGGCGGAGGGAGACATCATCGGCGTGGATATCGGTTTGCGGCTGCGGGGTTGGTGCGGCGACGCCTGCGTCACCTACGCCGTGGGAGAGATATCCGAAGAGGCCCGACGCTTGATGGAAGTCACGGAACAGGCGCTTTATATCGGCATCAAGGCGGCGCAGCCGGGCGCCTATCTCTACGACATCGGCGCTGCAATTCAGGATTTTGTGGAGGCCCGCGGCATGAGCGTGGTGCGCGAGTGGGGCGGACACGGCATCGGCCGCGAATTGCACGAGCCGCCCTCGGTCTCGCACGTGCGCATGCCCACCCGCGGCCCCAGGCTGCGTCCGGGCATGGTCTTCACCATCGAACCCATGATCAACCTCGGGCGTCCCGAATGGGTGCTGCTGGAGGATGGCTGGACAGTCATCACCCGCGACCGTTCGCTCTCCGCCCAATTCGAGCACACCCTGGCCATCACGCCCAAAGGCCCGAAGATTCTGTCGAAGTTGTAAGGGGCATGGCCCTCGGGACTCATCAACCTCGAAGGTGTTTTTGTAACCGACACACTCTTCCTGCGTCATGTCGAAGCGAAGCGAGACATCCCCTTGTAGAGAGATAATCGCCTGCCGCCGGGGAGATTTCTCCTCGCTTTGCTCGTCGAAATGACGTAGAACAGGAGCTTTATTTTTAGACAATCTTGGCGCTCCCGGCGTTGGTTTTGCACCTGTCAAACATCTGAAACCGGGCGGATTCTATCAGAGCTCAAACGCGTCGCCGCGCTCGGGAACGATGACTTGTTTGAATCCCTTTTCCTCCAGGCCCGACTTCAGCGCCGTATAGCCGTCTTCCTCGCCATGCACCAGAAAGACGCGCTTCATGCGCTTGCGGTCGAAGTGATCCGCCCAATCCAGCAACTCCGTTCGATCGGCGTGGGCGCTGTAGCCATCGATGTGTTCCACCTTCGCCCGAACTTCATACATCTCGCCGAAGATGCGCACCGGACTCACCCCGTCCAGGATTTTGCGCCCCAGCGTATTCTCCGCCTGATAGCCCACGAAAAGGATGGTGGTGTGCGGGTCCGAGATATTATTCTTGAGGTGATGCAAAATGCGTCCGCCCTCGCACATGCCCGATGCAGCGATAATCATCACCGGATTGGAAACGAAATTCAGCGCCTTGGAATCCTCCACGCTGCGGACATAACGCAAAAGGTGAAAACCAAAGGGGCTGCGATTGTCGTTCTCGGCCATAAACTCGCGCACCTCGGCGTCATAACACTCGGGGTGCAAACGAAAGACCTCGGTCACGTTCACCGCCAGGGGCGAATCCACATAGATGGGAAATTCGGGGATGTCCCGGTCCTTGCGCAGACGGTTGAGCCGATACACCAACTCCTGCGTGCGTCCGACAGCGAAAGAAGGCACAAGCATCTTCCCTCGCTGCTTATTGACCCGAATGCTGATATCGCGTAGCTTGTGAGTGGCGTCTTCGAACGTCTCGTGGTAGCGGTTGCCATAAGTGCTTTCCATGATGAGGTAATCGGCGTTATCCAAAAATTCCGGGTCTCGCAAAATGGCAAGGCCGCGCCGCCCCAGATCGCCCGAAAACACCAGTCGTTTTGTCTCGCCCTGTTCCTTGATCTCCAGTTCGACGATGGCGCTGCCCAGGATATGGCCGGCATCGTGGAATGTGAGGGTGACGCCCGGAGCGATGGGGATGGGCCGCCAATAGGGCACGCCGATGAAGTAGGGGAGACTGCCCAGCGCATCCTGCACCGTGTATAATGGCTCCAGCGGCGGCTCGCCCTTGCGACGCCGTTTTTTGTTGAGATAGCCGATGTCCTGCTCCTGGATGCGGGCGCTGTCCTCCAGCATCGCTGCACAGAGATCACGCGAAGCGTGCGTGGTGTAGATATTGCCCTCGAAGCCCTGTCTTACCAGATTGGGAATGTTGCCCGAGTGATCGATGTGCGCATGAGAGAGCACCATCACATCGATCTCTTTGGGATCGAAAGGAAAGTTGAGATTACGCTCATAACTGAGCTTGCGCTTGCCCTGAAACAGACCGCAATCCAGCAGAATCTTCGTTCCGTTGACTTCCAGCAGGTGCATGGAGCCGGTGACGGTGCGGGCGGCTCCCCAAAACTGTAATTTCATCATGGCCTCCTTGGTTGATGTATTGGTGCGTTGTTTCCATTTTATCATTTGCGGGTATAATGGAACAGGACTTTTGTCACAACTACATCGTGTAGAGAAAAGGATGACGCCATGAACCGCAAAGACCCCGGAATCGATATTCTGAACTGGAACGAAATAAAACCCCGCGTGGATGCGTTGCTGGCGGCGAATCTGACGCCCGAGCAGGTTCGGGCCTGGCTGCAGCGGTGGAGCGATCTGGAAAGCGTCTTGGATGAAGAGATGGCCCGCATCTACCGTGCTATCACCGAAAACACCGCTGATGAAGAAGCTGACGCCCGTTTCAAGAAAATCGTGCAGGAAATCCTCCCCCAATGGCAGAAAGCCGAGCATCAGCTCAAAGAAAAATGGCTGTCCGTCAGCGGCTACCGGCCTGATGCAGAAACCGAACAGGTGCATCGCCGATTCAGGGCCGAGATGGCATTGTTCCGGGAAGAAAACATCCCTCTGATCACCGACCTGCAACTGCGCAGCAAGCGCTATCAAGAGATCATCGGCGGGCTCAGCGTCGAATGGGAGGGC
>JALSPL010000158.1 GCA_026985975.1 Anaerolineae bacterium
CTTGGAAAAGCTTGTAAGAATAGGAATAGGAATAGGATTAGGATTGGGAATGGGAGCGGAGGAGCAAGGCGGCATGCGCCCGCGTCCCCAATCCCAGCTCTAATCCTAATCCCCAATCCTGGGCCTTGATTTTTAGCGCTTGGTGTACTGCGGCGCTTTGCGGGCCCGCTTGAGACCTGGCTTTTTGCGCTCTTTCTCGCGGGCGTCGCGAGTGAGCAGACCGGCCTTCTTCAGGCTGGGGCGCAGCGACTCATCAGCCACGATGAGAGCGCGAGCGATGCCCATGCGCACGGCGTCAGCCTGCCCGGTGATGCCGCCGCCCTTGGTGAGGACGGAAACGTTGAACTTGCCTTCCATCTCCACCAGCTTCAGGGGCTCGGACAGCCGCAGTTGATCGGTAAGACGGGGGAAATACTCGGCCACGGGCTTGCCATTGACGATGATCTCGGCAGTCTCGCCGGCGGGATACAGACGGACGCGGGCGGTTGCGCTCTTGCGGCGTCCCACAGCTTCGTAATAGTGCATGTCACTCATTCAGAAAACCTCGCTTACAATTCCAGGGGCTGGGGCTGCTGGGCCTGATGGGGATGATCGGGAGAAGCGTACACCTTCAACTTCTTGTACATCTGCCGTCCCAGACGATTTTTGGGCAGCATCCCCTTCACAGCGTGCTCGATGACGCGCTCGGGGTGCGTTTCCAACATGCGGCGCAGGGGCACGGTCTTGAGGCCGCCCATGTAGCCGCTGTGACGATAATACATTTTCTGATCCAGACGTTTGCCTGTCACCCGCACCTTGTCGGCGTTGATCACGATGACGTAATCGCCGGTGTCGACGTGGGGGGTGAAGCTGGGCTTGTGCTTGCCGCGCAGGATCCTCGCAATTTCGGTCGAGAGACGGCCCAGGGTCTTGCCCTCGGCGTCCACGACATACCAGGTGCGTTCAACTTCGTTTGGCTTGGCGCTGAGTGTTTTTCTCACGGATCATATCTCCTTGCTTCGAACCGTTTGCAATGGCTATAATGCCATGTCGTTGACTGTTGTTTGACTTTGCAGCTCATCATCGTCAGGATAAAAAACCTGGGTGAGGATGAGGCCTTTGGCTGGCGCCGGCGGCGGGGCCATGGCGCGGTCTCTGGCCGTTATCAGAGCGGAGATGTCGTCGGGCTGACGACGTCCCTGACCGATTTGCACCAGGGTGTTGGTGATGGTGCGCACCATCCGCCTGAGAAAGGCGTTGGCGCACAAATCGAAAATGAGGAGGGAGGCGTGGCGGTGAAAATCGGCCGAAAAGATCTCCCGGATGGTGATCTCGCCCTGGGGGGGCTGCCCGAAGGTGGCGAAATCCTGCACGCCAATGAGCCGATCTGCGGCCCGCTGCATGGCCTCGACATCCAGGTCGGGGCCCAGCTCCCACGCGTAGCGTGCACGCAGCGGGGAATGGCCGGGCCAGAGGCCTATCTGATAGCGATAGCAGCGTTTGACGGCGCTGAATCGGGGATGAAACCGGTCGGGGGCGAGGTTCAGGGAGCGGAAGCTGATGTCCTCGGGCAGCAGGGCGTTGATGGCCCGGTGCAGATCGGCCAGCGAGTGCTGCCACGGGGCACGAAAAGCAACTACCTGGCCGCTGGCGTGGACGCCAGCATCGGTGCGTCCGGCGCCGCTCACCCGCACGGGCGTTTGCGCCAGGCGCCGGAGAACGGCTTCGATCTCGCCCTGAACGGTGCGTCCCTGGCTCTGGATTTGAAATCCGAGCAGCTCGGTGCCATCGTACTCAACGACGGCCCGATAAAGCGGCCCGGAAGTCAAAACCTCCTGCTTCATTCAACGAATTCGATAATGGCCATCCGGGCGGCGTCCCCCTGACGGACGCCCGTCTTGAGAATGCGGGTGTAGCCGCCGTTGCGCTCGGCGTAGCGGGGAGCCAGCTCATCGTAGACCTCGTTCACCAGTTCGGTGTCGTTCAGCCGGGCCCGCAGCAGACGTTTGGCGTGCACTTCGGTGATTTTGCCGGAACGGCCGCGCTTGGCGATGGTCACCAGACGCTCGGCCCGGGGACGCAGGGCCTTGGCCTTGGCCTCGGTGGTCTCGATCTGACCATGCCGCACCAGTTCGGTTACCAGATTTTTGAAAAGGGCCTTGCGATGATCGACATCGCGGCCAAAATGAATGGATTTCTTTTTATGTCGCATAATGCTTCCGTCTCCAAATCGCTGGCGTCAAATTAGCCGCCGGGCGTAAAATCAATGTAATCGAGATAGTCTTTTTCTTCCAGCTTGCTGATGAGCTCGGTCAGCGATTTACGGCCAAAATTCCGAATCGCCAGCATGGCGTCTTCGCCGTCCTGCAGGCGGGTCAACACTTCGCCCACGGTGGTGATGTTCGAGCGCTTCAAGCTGTTGAACGCCCGCATGCTCAGATCCAAATCTTCGATGGGGATTTCGGAAATGTTGGATGGGATGGCGGAAGATTCTTCCTCCGGCGCTTCGCTGGTCAGATCAAGACCGCCGATCAGCGAAAACAGATTCACCAGAATCCGGACGGATTCGACCATCGCGTCTTCGGGAGAGATGGCGCCATCGGTCCAGATTTCCAGCTCCAGCTGATCGAAATCGGTGTGGCCGCCCACACGGGTTTTCTTGACCACATAGTTCACCCGACGGATGGGGCCAAAAATGGCGTCGATGGGAATTTCGCCGATGGGCAATTTGGGACGATTTTCGTCCTCGGCAGGCAAATAGCCTTTGCCCACCTGCACGGTGCATTCCATGTCGATCTCGGCGTCGGGCGAATCCAGCGTCAACAATTCCAGCTCGGGGTTGATGATTTCAATCTCGGGCGGCACGGTCAGGTCGGCGGCGGTAATCGTGCCGGGACCTTTTTTGTTGACGAAGATGCGCACGGGCTCGGTGCGATCCGTGCGCAGCCGCAGTTGCTTGAGACGCAAAATGAGCTGCGTGGTGTCTTCGCGCGCGCCTTCGATGACCGAAAACTCATGGTAGACGCCGGCAATGCGCACCGAAGTCACGGCTGCGCCCGGCAGGGCGGATAGCAGGACGCGACGCAGGGCATTGCCCAAGGTGATGCCGAAACCACTCTCCAGCGGACCGATCTCGAAGCGGGCGTATTTCTCTGTGCTGACAGTCTTTTCGACTTTCGGCAGAACTGTTTGTAATTCCTGGGTAATCACGAGGGTCCTCCGTGAGGGAGTCTCATCCCATAACGGGATGACAAAACGAGCAAAACGCGTTGCCTGAGGTGATGAGCAAACGCCGTCGTCTGGCTTCGCCAGATGCGACAGGACAGGTCACGTTAAGCCGCACGCTTAGCGGCTGTAGAATTCAACGATCAACTGCTCGTTAATGGTGATGTCAATATCCTCACGTTCAGGCAAGGCGACAACCGAAGCGGTCATTTCGCCGGGGTTGACCGAGAGCCACTTGGGAGGGGTCTGCTTCTTGCCGAAGTCTTCCGCCAGCGCTTTGAAATAGCGATCCTTACGGCTGCGATCACTGATGGTGATCACATCACCGGGGCGCACGGAGTAGGACGCAATATCCACCTTGTGACCATTGACCATAATGTGACCATGGGTGACAAGCTGACGCGCCTGAGCGCGCGAGCTGGCGAGCCCCATACGGAAGACCACATTGTCCAGACGGCGTTCCAGCAATTGCAGCAATGCCGTACCGGTCATGCCCTTGGCCTTGACGGCCCGGCGGAAGTAACGACGGAATTGACGCTCATACACGCCGTAAATACGACGCACTTTTTGTTTTTCTCTCAACTGCCGTCCATAGTCAGAGACCTTGCGACGAAAACGTCGAGTGGGGCCATGCTGAC
>JALSPL010000159.1 GCA_026985975.1 Anaerolineae bacterium
TCGCAGCATCGACGCCCTGCGTCATCGTCAGATCCGGCCCGATTTCCACGCCATCGATTGGGACGGATTGCCTCCCGCCAGCCTGCAAGAGGATGAGAGCCCCGAGACGCTGGCCCTGCTGGACATGCGTCGCCAACGCATCCTCATTGCCCTCCGCCAATTGCCCGACCCGCAACGCGAAGTCCTCTTCCTGGCGTATTTCTACGGGTTCACCCAACAGGAAATCTCGGCGCATCTGGAACAGCCTCTAGGCACGGTCAAAACCCGCATCCGGCTGGGGATGCAAAAACTCCGCACGCTTTTAGGGGACGAAAAACAGCCAGCATAGATCCAAAATCCAGTTTCAGCCGTATAAGATCATCGAAGCGCCCCATCTATTTTATGCCTACCCACTCCCGCATTCTCGATCTCCTTCCGGCCTACGCGTTGGACGTCCTCGATCCCGACGAAACCAACGCGGTCGAAAAACACCTGGCCCAATGCAGCATCTGCCAGGCGGAACTGCGCGCCTACGAAGCCGTCACAGCCGATCTCGCCCTGGCCGCGCCTCCTGTTTTTCCGCCGCCGCGACTCAGGCAGAAGATCCTCAACGCGGTCGCGCCTCCGCCGCCCGCTTCATTGCCCGCACCCTGGTGGCGGCGGTGGACGGACGCCCTGCGCGCGCCTGGCCACGCCCTGGCCGCGGCCTCCGCCGCCCTGGTCATTCTGCTTTTGGCCAGCAACATCATCCTCTTCGGCCGGATGCGCAGCCTGGAACGCCAGATGGCCGCGCAGAGCCATCACGCCATGAAAACCGTCCTGCTAACCGGCTCCGAAACCCTTCCTCAGGCCAACGCGGTCCTGGTCCTCGCCGAGGACAATCCTGGCGGAGTGCTGGTGGTGGACGATCTGCCAACGCTGGATGCGGAACACGCGTATCAGCTCTGGCTAATCACGCCCGATGGACGTCGGGAAAGCGGCGGGGTGTTCAACGTTGATGTAAGGGGGCACGCCGCCATGACCATCGAAAGCCCCGCGCCTTTGCAGAACTACGCGGCCTTTGGCGTCACCATCGAACCCGCGGGCGGCAGCCCCGCGCCCACGGGCCCCAATGTGCTGAAAGGGCAAAATCAGTCCGGGTAGCAGCGCAGAGAGCGCGACGATGTGCAGGGCGTCGGGGAAAATGAAAGTTTTTGGGAATATCGCGTGAGAAAAGAGATCCAAAGGGCGTCACTCTGCGTATACATGATTATCCAACCCCTCATTCATTCTGCCGCACACCATTGAACCATCCCATCGATCCCGCCATGCCCGTTTCTGATGTCGGCGCAACGCCGAACAAGCCCCAAAAACGTCTCGCCAGTTTGAAGCCGACGCTGCTTTTTTGGCTGTTCTTCTTCATCCTCAACTTCCTGCTCTTCCTCCCCCTTTACCTGCTCAATTACCAGGACGCCACGTTTCTGCCCAGGATTGACAGCCTCCAGGAACTGTTGTTCAGTCGCCCGAACCCCGACATCTTTCGTCTGAATCTGGAAATCAGCCTGCTCATCCTGGCGTTCCCGCTGCTCAAGTGGCTGTGGACGCCCGCGGCCCGCAAAGGGTATGCCCGCATCTTTTTCCTGCTCTATCTGCTGGCGCTGCTCTACGCCATCTACGAAGCCGTCACCCTCAGCCTCTACCACACCACCCCCGTCATCTTCAACGATTACCGCTTTTTCATCAGCGGCATCGGCTTTCTGGTGGATGGCCTCCGACTGAGCTCATGGCAGCTCATTCTCATGGCCGCGCTGATCCTCACCCTCATCGTCCTGTTCTACAAACTCGTGCTGCGGTGGTTTACGCGGCTGCCCGTGGAGAAGCTGGGAAGAGCCTCGTGTCTGGCCGCGGGGATGTTCATGGCGCTGCTGGCGGGCGTCATCCTATTCAGAGGAAGCGCCCTGGCCCGGCCCGAAAGCGTCGTCAGCAGCCTGGGGATGAAGCTGGCGGCCAATGCCCGGGCCTCGATCGCCGCCCGGGAGGAGATCGGCGCCTACAACCGCATCCGCCCCGAAAAAACCTATAACTACGCCGAAACGACCCGGCTCTTGCGCCGTCCCAACGTCTATCTCATCTTCGTCGAATCCTATGGCAGCGTGCTCTACAAACGCCCGCATTTCGTCGATGACTATCAGGAGCTGATGCAGGAGACCGAGGCCCGGCTGCAGAATGCAGGCTGGACCCTGTCCACCGGGCTCAGCACATCCCCCACCTGGGGCGGCGGCTCGTGGATGGCGTACACCAGCGCCGAATTCGGCCTGCATATCGGCTCTCAGCCCCAGTTCCTGGCCACCGAGGAGCGTTTCAGCCAGCAGCCCTATCCCAGTCTGGGCCGCTATCTGCAATCCCAGGGCTATCGCCATGTGCGCCTGGCCCCCATCCAGCGCAAACTGACCGCCCATGAATACGCAGCCAATGACGCCTTCTACGGGCCCGATCGCTGGATTACTTTCGATGATCTGAATTATCAGGGCCCGCTTTACGGCTGGGGCCCGGCCCCGCCAGACCAGTTTTCGCTGAATCAGGCCAGCCAGATCCTGACAGAAGAAGGTGACCAGCCCCTGTTTTTCTTCTACCTCACCCAGGGTTCTCATTATCCCTGGGCTCCTCTGCCACCCTTCGTAAACGATTGGCGGACGCTGAACGATCCCCATTGGCCCGCTCCGCCCCCCATTGGCGAGCCCATACCCCATCGTGATAACATCGAGCACTACCGGGAAGCCATCCGCTACCAGTGGGAGACGCTCAGCGACTTCATTCTCAGCACATCGTCTGATGAAGACGCCATCTTCATCCTTATCGGCGATCATCAACCGCCTCGCGTTTCTCGGCGCGAGGATGGCTACGAGACGCCCATCCATATCATCGCCCGCGATGCCGACTTCGTCCACCGCTTCGATCGCTATGGCTTCGAGCCGGGCCTGGTGGTCAGCCATCTCGAACCGGACATGAAACACGAGGCTCTCTATTCGATGCTGGTGCGGGCGCTGGTGGACGCCTACGGCGTCAGCGCTGAGCCGGTCCCCGTTTTGCCCGACGGCATCCATCTCGACATCCCCACACCCACCCCCGCCCCCTGACCCACACCCCAAGGAGTTCGCACCATGAAACGCCCACGATTCGCATTCCTCTTCCTGCCATTACTACTGTTGCTACTGGCCGCCTGCGGCGCACCCGTCCCACAAGCCACGCCAACGCAGCCGCCCGCCGCCGCAACCGCCGCCCCTGCCGCAGCGGGCGTGACAATCTTCGTCATCGATCCCGACCAGTCTCAAGCATCTTACACCGTACATGAACAATTCCTGGAAAATGCGCTATCGAAACTGGGCATCAAGCCCGGAAAAACCACCGTCACCGGCGTCACCAGGCATGTCGAGGGTGAAATCCGCATCAAGCCTGACGATCTCACGCAACCGCCCACGGGCACGGTCATCAAAGTCGATCTCACCGGCCTCAAAACCGATCAATCTCGCCGCGATAAATGGATTCAGGAAAAAGGCCCCACATTCCAGAAATACGCCACCGCCACCTTCCAGGCCACAGAAATCCGCAACGCGCCCACCGCCTACACGGAAGGCGAAGAAATAACTTTCCAGCTTGCTGGCGATCTGACTATTCGGGACGTGACCAACCCTGTTGTGTTCGACGTCACCGCCAAAGTCGAAAACGGCGTGCTCACCGGCGCGGCCACCACCCAGATCAAGATGAGTGATTTCGGCATCGAGCCGCCCGACTTCGCCAAAACCCTCACCGTGGGCGACGACGTCACCATCGAAGTAAAAATCGTAGCCAAACAACAATAATCTCTCTCAAAAATCTCC
>JALSPL010000160.1 GCA_026985975.1 Anaerolineae bacterium
AGTTCTTTGGAATTTCAGGGGGTGCAGCTTGTCTGAAGCCTCTGTCGGCCCAAGATGCCGACGAAAAGTGACGAAAGGACGAAGATTGACGAAGAAAATCGTCACTTTTCGTCAACATTCGTCAATCTTCGTCAGGGAGTTTGAACTGACCCCCTGAGATCCATGAGCCAGAAAAATGAGAAAGTTTTAATCTGGCGTTTTCAAAATGTGACACAGCTTTCTTTTTGTGCTAAACTTGCGGACATTGGTCGCCTTTTTCACAATTGAAGAGGTTTTTTCGTCCACGCTAAGAGGATTCGGCGTGAGAATAACAGATGAATCCGCACGCCGAGGACTCAAGGCGCCCTTTCCCAAGGAGGAGAGTTATGTCCAAGCGCGCGATTCTCGTTATCGTTCTTCTGATTGCTGTTACGGCCCTGCTTGCCGCGTGTGGCGGCGCCAGCGGCCCCAGCACCATCAAGATCGGCATCAACGCACCATTGACCGGAGACATTCCCAAAGTTGGTGAGGGCACCAAGTATTCGGCGCAGATGTGGCTGGAAGACAACCCGGAGCTGGAAGTGGGAGGCAAAAAATACAAGGTGGAACTGGTGATCGAGGACAATGAATCCAAGGCTGAATCCGCCACCAAGGCCAACACCAAACTCATTACGCAAGATGACGTGCTGGTGATCGTAGGGCCGCAGTCATCCAAGCAGGCCGTGCCCGCGGGCGGCGTCGCCAACGACAACAAGACGCCCATGATCAGCCCGTGGTCCACCAATCCCGCCACCACCAAAGACCGCCCATGGGTCTTCCGCA
This sequence comes from Anaerolineae bacterium, assembly GCA_026985975.1. Lineage (GTDB taxonomy): Bacteria > Chloroflexota > Anaerolineae > J102 > J102 > M2005. Next base: position 802 of record JALSPL010000160.1, read on the forward strand.
CGCCCTTCCTGGATCCCTTCCAGGGCCCGGTGCTGGCCAAATTCGCCACCGAGGAATTCGGCGCCGAGAAGGCCGCCGTGCTCTATGACGTGGCCAGCGATTATCCCAAAGGCCTGGCCGAGTACTTCAAGAACGCCTGGGAAGAAATCCACGGCCCCGGCTCTGTCGTGGCTTTCGAGAGCTTCACCACCAAGGATGCGGACTTCAGCGCCCAGTTGACCAAGATCAAAGATTCGGACGCAGATGTGCTCTTCCTGCCCCAGTATTACAACGAAGTGGCCCTCATCGTGCCCCAGGCTCACCAACTGGGCTGGGACAAACCTATCCTTGGCTCCGATAGCTGGGGCTCGGCCGAGCTGACCAAGCTATGCGGCCCCGACTGCAATGGCAACTTCTTCAGCACCCACTACGTGGCCAAAGGCGCCAAGGGAGCCACCAAGGAATTCATCGATCGCTACAACAAAAAATATGGTTATGTGCCCGATGATGTCGGGGCGCTGACCTGGGACGCCATGAACATCGTCAAAGAAGCCATTCAGAACTGCGGCAAGATCACCGGCGACATCGAGAAGGATCGCCAGTGCGTGCGGGACGCCATGGCCGGCATCAAAAACTTCAACGGCATCACCGGCCAGATGAGTTTCAACGATCAGGGCGATCCCATCAAATGCGCCGTGATCGTAAAGATCAACGACCAGGGCGAATTCGAATTCTACAAGCAGGTTTGCCCTCCGGAAATGGCGAAATAAGCCCGAAGATAGCATGAGACAAGTCGGGCGAAGAAGCTCGCAGGAATGAAAAACAGGGCCTTTCTCTTCACTGCAGAAAGGCCCTGTTCAAACATCCATCATGATCTGGGAAAAAGAATCAAAATCAATCATTGATCTTTGATCCTCCTCCCCGATCGTTTATCAAAACGAGGAGTGAGCATGACTGCCTTCTTCCAAAACGTTGTCAATGCTCTGCAATGGGGTAGTTTTTATGCACTCATCGCATTAGGCTACTCGATGGTCTATGGCGTTCTCCTGCTGTTCAACTTTGCGCACGGTGATATTTTCATGGTGGGGGCGTATATCGGGTTTTTCGTTGCCACGGCGTTTCTGGCCGCATTCGGAGCCAGCGCCGGCATCATCGCCTTGCCGGCATGGCTGATTTTGGTGCTGGTCATCCTCGCCACCATGTTCCTGACATCCTTCCTGGGCATGGCGGTGGAGCGCATCGGCTACCGCCCGCTGCGCAACGCGCCCCGGGCCTCTGCTGCGATCACAGGCCTGATGATCGGCATCATTCTGGAGACGGCGGTGCTGGCCATCTTCGGGGCGCAGCGCATGAAATTCCCCGATCTGCTGCCGAACCTGGGGGCCATGGACCAGCCCATCGTTGGCGGCGTTATCATCTCGTGGCAAAAAATTCTCATTGTAGGCATAGCCATTGTGCTGATGCTGCTCTTGCAGTGGTTTGTAAGCAACACCAAGTGGGGAATGGCCATGCGGGCCATGGCCTATGACTTCGCTGCCGTGCCGCTGATGGGCGTGCCCCTGAACCGCATCGCCTCGCTGACTTTCGCCCTGGGCTCGGCCCTGGCCGGGGCCGCGGCGGTGCTTTACAGCATGGCCTATCCGGTTCTGGACCCTTACATGGGCATCACCGTAGGCTGGAAAGCCTTTGTCGCCGCCATTCTGGGCGGGCGCGGCTCCATCAAGGGCGCCGCCATTGCCGGTTTTCTGCTGGGGTTTATCGAAATCTTCTCGGCGACCATTTTCCCCTCCACTTATCGGGATCTCATCGCCTATTCGATCATTCTTATCATTCTTGTTTTCAGACCCCACGGCCTTTTCGGCGAAGAACACACGTCCAAACTTCGTTTGTAGTCATTATCGATGATGAAAGATGACGCTGCGGCCTCCATTTATTCGCCATCCTTCATTCTTCATCTCATCCAAGCAAGAGGCTGATATGTCACAAAAAAGCACTCGACGCTCGACTAAATCGGGGGGATTGCGGCGGCTGTTTGGCCGACTCGCATCGCCGCTGAAAAATGTTCCGGCGATGGGGTGGCTTCTGGCCGGTCTGGTTGTTGTCCTGCTGGAAATGTTCGCAGGAAAGCAACTGACCTATTTCCTGGGGCTCTCCAAAATCCCGGCCTTGTTTGGCTCCCTGATCATCTTCACCAAACCCAGCCTGCGGTTCCCCTTCATCTTCAACGACCTCGCGACCATCGGGGCGGTGCTCGTTTATGACCTGCTCATCTATATCATCCCGTTTTTCCTGGTGGCCCGACTCTCCATCGGCGTCGCCAACAGACTCTCGGGCATGATTTACCGACGCTCGGTGATCGTCTCCGTCCTGATTCATGTCCTGCTGCTTTATCTCGTATTGCGTTTGTGGACGGATATCAGCACCTATCGGGAATTGGTGACTCGCCTGACCATGATTGCCGTGCTGGTCACTCTCAGCCTGAACGTCATCAACGGCTACATGGGCGAGTTCTCGGCGTCGCATCCCGGCTTCATCGCCGTGGGCGCTTACGTCGCCTCGATTTTTACCATCGCCATGTTCACCGACAGCAATCTTTTTGGCGCAGCCAAACTGCCCGCATCCCTGGCTCCCTTTTTCTTTCCGGTGGCGCTGCTTTTGGGCGGGGCCGTGGCCGCTGTCAGCGCCCTGATCGTAGCCATCCCCTCATTCCGCACCCGCGGCGATTATCTGGCCATCATCTCGCTGGCGTTCATGTTCATCGTCAAGAGCTTTTTCGAGAATCTGGAATTCGCCGGCGGCCCGCGCGGGTTGGGCGGTCAGCCCGACCTGGCTTCTTTCCCCATCATCTTCCTGTGGATGATCATCGGCATCTGGGTCATCAACAATTTCGTGCGCTCCACCTTTGGCAAGGCACTGAACGCGGTGCGGGATGACGAGCTGGCGGCCGACGCCATGACCGTGAACACCCGCAAAACCAAGATGACCGCCTTCCTGTTCGGCGCATTCTGGGCGGGCGTGGCTGGCGGGCTGCTGGCGCATGTGCTGCGC
>JALSPL010000161.1 GCA_026985975.1 Anaerolineae bacterium
TGCCGTCGGGGCCGGGGATGAAGCGCACGGGCTGGGTGAGAAACTCGAATTCAACGCCTTCATCCTTGGCGAAGCCGCGATCCTCTTCTCGGCCGGGCATTTCCTTCTCGGAACGGCGGTAGCTGAGGATGACCCGACCCGCGCCGGCTCGCACTGCTGAGCGCACGCAGTCGGAGCTTGTATCGCCGCCGCCGACGACCATGACCGTTTTGCCCTCAATGTCGGGGCGCTCCAGGCCGGGCGGGAACATTTCCTCTTGTAGATTCAGGGCAATCAGGAAATCCAGCGACTTCCACACCCCGGGCGTATCCTCGCCTTCGGTGCCCATGGTGGCGGGAATTTCGGCGCCGATGGCGACCAGCACCGCATCATATTCATAAAGCAAATCCTCCACATAGGGATTGTCGGGCGTATTGACGGCGCTATTGCAAATGAAGCGCACGCCGGCATGTTCACAGCGCTCGACAATGCCCTTGACTTTGTCTTTTTCCAGTTTGAAGTCAGGAATGCCGTACATCAGCAGGCCTCCGGGCTTGGGGTGCCGCTCGTAAACATCCACATGATGCCCTTTCAGCGCCAGCATCTCGGCGGCGTGCAGGCCCGCCGGGCCCGATCCCACAATGGCCACGGTGCGGCCGGTAGGCGGTTGTCGCTCCGCATCCAGAACACTGTCCATCTTGCCATTGACGCGCATCCAATCGGCCAGGAAAAATTCCACTTTGCCGATGTAAACCGGGGGTTCATACGCTCCCACCACACAAGAGCCCTGGCACAGTTTCTCCTGCGGGCACACGCGGCCGCAGACCTCCGACATGGTGCTGTTTTTGCGAAAGGCCAGATAGCCTTCATAAAATTCCCCGCGGGCCGTGTGCCACATGGCCAGGGGAATGTCATTGTGCACCGGGCAAGCGGTCAGACAAGCTTGTTCCAGCGGACATTGGATGCAGCGAGCCGCTTCGATTTTGACTGTCTCTTCGTTGTACCCCAGGTAAACTTCATGAAAATTGAATATCCGTTGTTCCGGAGGCTGCTTGGGTACGGGGACGCGGGGAATCAGGAGATGTTCTCTCCGATCGATGTGACGTGCCGCAGTAATTTCAAACATAAACGCCTCTTGGCAAAAAATGGTGGCGGCTCGATCATCATCGATCGGGCCGCGCCAGGATTATTACAAAAAGTGACGCCACCATGCGATGAAGAGACGGTGTAAGGCCGGTGGCATCTCTTTGCAGCTATATTGTAGCGAAGAATACGAAAATACGCCATCTTTCAGAGCCAGAAAGTAAGGGCGCGCGCATGCCTTTTGGGTGGCGGCGCTCCCTCGATTTGATTGAATGCCCGCTCTGGTCTACACTATCATTGCTATGACTGTTTATGCTATTTTTTCCGATGTCCACAACGAAGTTGACAATCTGGAAAAGACTTTGGATTATTTGGCGTCCCGCCAGGTGGATTTTCATCTGCAATTGGGTGATTTAGGCGTTCAGCCGCTTCCCTTGCTCGATCCTTTGCCCGTGCATCATGTTTTCGGCAACTGGGAAGTCAGCCAGTTGCATCGATTCCCTCCCCAACGCCAGCCTGAGGTCGCAGCCTGGCCCGCCCGGATAGGGGGCGATGGTTGGCTTGCAGCGCACGCCAGCCCCGTCTTTCCGCCCGAATGCACCGATCTGGCTGCGACGCAGCGCTACATGGCCCGGCATCGTCCGCGCTGGATGCAGCTCTTTCCCAGCCTGTTGCACGACAAGCAGGCCGTGTGGGCCGCATTCGCCGAGTTGGCTGCGCAGGAACGGCAGGTCTTCTTCCACGGCCACACCCACGTGCAGGCCGTGCAGCAACTGGATGCAGATAACCGCTATCGGCGTCTGACCGGTCCCATCATCCAGCTTGATCCCGACGCCCTGACCCTGGTGGGCGTGGGCTCCGCGGGCATCCCCCGCGACGGCGCCGCTTTGCGCTGCGTTCTCTTCGATGACGAAGTTTTTGAAATCGAGTTGTTGTCCATCGTCTGATGGGAAACAGCGCCCGCCCCTTCGCCCCCTCGCCCTCTCGCCCCTTCGCCCTCTCGCCCCTTCGCCCTCTCGCATGAACAACCCTTACGGCGTCGATCCCTCCCGTTTTTCCCTCATCCCCCGCGTGCTGGTCATCGCCACCCGCGGGGAGGATGTGCTGCTATTGCAACGGGCCGAGCACAAAAAACTCTGGCCCGGCCTCTACAACGCGCCCGGCGGCCACGTGGAGCGGGGCGAGACGCCCGTCGAGGCCGCAGCCCGGGAACTGGCCGAGGAGACGGGCCTGCAAGCGGACGCCCTCACCCTGCGCGGGCTGCTCATCGGCGACGCTGTGGAGGAGCTGCTGGGCGTGATGGTGTTCATCTATCATGCCCGGGTCTCGGGCCAGCTTCACGCCCGCAACGCCGAAGGCGTTCCCCACTGGATTCCCCGCGCCGATCTGTCCGCTATCCCCACCCTGCCTGATCTGCCTCAAATACTCGACCTGATGCTGGATCAAGACCGATTTTTCTATCTTTACAAAACCCCTTTGGCAGACGGCGGAGAGGATATTCGCGTCGTCATACCAGATTTCGGAACTGAATACTGAACACTGTCTCCAAAGGAGCAATCCCATGACCGATATCAGCATCCCCTGCGAAGTGCGGCCCGGCGAGTATCGCGTGGCCATGGCCCCGGCTGGCGTTCATGCGCTGACCAATGCGGGCCACCGCGTATTTGTCGAGCACAACGCCGGTCTTGGCTCCGGCTTCAATGATGAATCTTATCGCGAGGTGGGCGCGCAGATCGTCTACAGCCACGAAGAAGCGCTGGTGCGGGGCAAAATCGTGGCCAAAGTGGCCCGCCCCACCAATGACGAATTCGCATTGCTGGGTGAAGAGCAAATCATCCTGGGCTTTCTACATCTGGCTGCAGGGCGACGACAGAAAATACAGCTATTGCTCGACAGCGGCGCTTGCGCCATTGGGTGGGAGACGGTGCAGCAGGAGGATGGCTTTCTGCCTGTGCTGCGGGGGATGAGCACCATCGCCGGGCGCATGATGCCCCAGATCATCGGGCGATTCATGCAGAATGATCACGGTGGCCGGGGCGTGGCTCTCAGCGGCTGCCCCACCGTGCCCCCGGCTGAGGTCGTCATCCTGGGCGCGGGCACTTTTGGCTCCGAGGCGGCGGTGGCCCTGGCGGGCATCAACGCCTCGGTCTATGTGCTGGATATCAACGCTCGGGCTCTGGAACGGCTGGGCAAACGACTGCTGGGCCGGGGCGTGACCATGGCCGCCACCGATTACAATCTGCGTAAGGTGGTGAAATTTGCGGACGCCATCATCGGTGCGGTGTATGTGCCGGGCCAGCGGGCGCCAACGCTCCTCACCCGTGAGCTGCTCCGCACCATGCGTCCTCGCAGCCTGTTTGTAGACGCCAGCATCGATCAGGGGGGCTGCGCCGAGACCAGCCGTCCCACCACCCACGCCGATCCCACCTATGTGGAGGAGGGCGTCATCCATTACTGCGTGCCCAACATCACCAGCGTGGTGGGGCGCACCACCACGCATTCTCTGACCCACGCCACCCTGCCCTATCTGCTGGCCATGGCCAATGATGGTCTGGATGCAGCCATGCAGCAATTCCCCGAACTGGCCCGGGGCGTCAACATCCGCCGGGGCGAGATCGTGCACCAGGGATTGAGGCGGGCGCTGGGAGAGGAGGCGGGCGGATGAAAGGCTGGGAGCGCATCTACCAATCGAAAATCACAACGGCTGCCGAGGCCATTCAGTCGATCTCCGATGGCGACAACGTTTTTCTGACAGGCAATTGTTCTGTGCCGCAGGAATTGTTGGACGCTCTGGTGCAGCGGGCTCGGGCTGACGACATCCACGGCGTTACCATCCATCAGATCCTCACCATCGGCGATGCGGATTATGTGGCCCCGGATATGGCCGGGAAAATCCGGGTCAACACCATGTTTATCAGTCCCAATGTGCGCCAGGCGGTGCACGAGGGACGGGCCGATTTCACGCCGGTTTTCCTCAACGAAGTGCCCAAGCTCTTCAAACAGCGCATCATCCCTCTGGATGTGGCGCTGGTGCATCTCTCGCCGCCCGATGAGCATGGGTTCTGCTCCTTTGGCGTGGAGGTGGGCCTGACCAAGCCCGCGGCCGAGTCCGCCCGCATCATCATCGCCGAGGTCAATGAGCAGATGCCCCGGGCCCTGGGCAACAGCTTCATCCACGTGTCCAAGCTCACTCATGTGATTCCCGTTAATTATGCTCTGCCCGAGCTGCCCCAGGGCGAACCGGGGGCGCTGCAAAAAGCCATCGGAGCCCACATCGCCGAGATGATCCCCGACGGGGCCACCCTGCAGATGGGCATCGGCGCTATCCCCGACGGCGTACTTCATTTCCTGCGCGACAAACGCGACCTGGGCATCCACACCGAGCTTTTTGCGGATGGCGTGGTGGATTTGGTGGAGATGGGCGTGATCACGGGGGACCGCAAGACCCTGCATCCGGGCAAAATCATCGCCGGATTTGTGCTGGGCACGCAGCGGGTGTACGATTTCATCGACGACAACGCCATGGTGGAATTTCATCCCCAGGATTACATCAACGATCCCTTCATCATCGCCCAGAACGACAGCATGATCGCCATCAATTCAGCTATCGAGGTGGATCTGACGGGCCAGGTTTGCGCAGATTCCATCGGCCCCAAGCTCTATAGCGGCGTGGGCGGCCAGGTGGATTTCATCCGCGGCGCGGCCCGCAGCAAGGGGGGCAAACCTATCATCGCCCTGCCCTCAACGGCCAAAGGCGGGACCATCTCTCGCATCACGCCCATGCTCAAGCAGGGAGCAGGCGTGGTCACCACCCGCAACGATGTGCATTATGTGGTCACCGAATTCGGCGTAGCCGATCTTTATGGCAAGACCATCCGTCAGCGGGTGCAGGCGCTCATCGGCATCGCCCACCCCGATTTTCGGGCCGACCTGCGCCAACAGGCCCGGGCGTTGGGGTACATTTGAACAACGATGGCTGGGGCGTCGCGCTTCCCGTTGACAGTTCCAGCCTTTTTCCTTATGATAAAGCCATGTTGAGCTCGAAATACCCCATCCCTCCTCATCTTCTGGATGCGATAGACCCTGTTCAAGTCGAGGCGTGGCGGCGCATGAGCGGCGCTGAGCGGCTGGAGATCTCATTTCAGCTTTATCAGATGGCGCTGGAAGCTGTGCGCGCCAATGAACGGATGCGCCATCCGGACCTTTCGGAGGAGGAGCTGAACTGGCGCGTCACCCGTCGCATGCAGGGCGATCCCACCCTGGGGAGATCGAAAAAGGAGTAGTAGTGCAATGCTCACCGATATTGGCGAATTTATCGTAGGCGCTTATCTTCAACTCATCGAGGAATGTGATTTCATTGATTACAACGTTCGTCCGCCTGGTGGAGGTCTAAAAGGACTGGAAGAGTTGGATGTGGTCAGGTTGAACTTCAAAACCGATACGGTATTCCTTTGTGAAGTGACAACCCACATCAGAGGACTACTCTACAAAACCAATCAAGAAACCGTAAGGCTAATCAAACAAAAACACCAACGCCAGAAGGACTACGCTCAAGAGTATTTGTCTAGTTTCAGCAATCACCACTTTATGTTTTGGTCGCCAGTTGTGCCGGTGGGATATATCACGGAGAACTTACAAACGATTGAGACTTTGGAATTAGTCATCAATGGCGAATACAAAAGAAGTGTTGAACAGTTAAAACACCTAGCGAAACGCACTACACACGACACTCGAAATCCTTTTTTCCGTATGTTACAGATTATGGAACATATGCGAGCATAACTGCTCAGAACTTCTATCCCATGCTCACCATCGACATCCCCGATTACAAAGAACTCCACATCCAGCATCTTGTGCTGGATATGAACGGCACCCTGGCCCGAGACGGCGCGCTTCTTCCCGGCGCGAAAGAGCGCCTGGACCAGCTCAAGCCCCTGCTGACCATCCATCTCATCACCGCCGACACCCACGGCGGGGGTCAGGAGGCCGCGCGAGGATTAGACATCCGTTTTCACAAGATGACGCCCGGTCCGGGCGGGCCGCAGAAGCTGACGTTGGTGCGGGCGCTGGGCCCGGAAAGCGTCGTCGCCATCGGCAACGGCGCCAACGACGCCCTGATGCTGAAAGAATCGGCGCTGGGCGTTGCGGTCAACGGCGGCGAAGGCGCTGCCGTGGCCGCGATCCTGGCCGCGGATATCTACGCGCCCGACATCCTCGTCGCCCTGGACCTGCTGCTGCACCCCGACCGCATCCGTGCGACATTGCGGCGATAGCTATTGCGGGAACACCTGCAGGCCCATCTGCCGAAAATGATGATCGAAGGCGAAGGCGCTGTCGATCCCCATCTGTCGGGCCAGGGCCAGCGAAGCGCAGTCGGTGTAGCTCCAACCCTTGTCGGTGTAGCGGCTGAAGATGTGCCATGTCGCCATTTCTTCCCGCTGCCCGAAAATGACCATCTTGATATGGCGGCTGTTGCGCAGGCGAATGCCCAACTGCAAAGCGACATGCTCGCCCAAACGTATCTTGACCAGGGTCATAGTTTCATCGAAGACGTGGTTAGAGAGCACGAATACGCCATTTTTGCTGAAAGTTCGCAGAAAGTTTGCGGCCATGAAGTGGTTGGGATCGCGTTTATCCACCACAGCATACAGCGCACTGGTGTCAATAATCATTTTTTCGTTCATCGGCTATCATGGCGACAGAGGGTTTGACTGGGGGATAAAGGATGGCGTCGATGTTCTCGCTGAAGACGCCATCGCGCGGGCCTTCGGCCATGCCGATGATTCCCCAGAGCGGATCCTCATCCAGGGATTGAGACTGGCGCGCCTCAATGGCCTCGGTGAGAAGCTCGCGCAGCAGCGCCGACATGCTCATCTCCAGGCGTTTGGCTTCTTCGGCCAGCCATTCTTGTTGCCAATCTTCCAGGATCATTTGTACGCGTTTCATGGTTGCGCTCCAGTGTGAAGTGTAAATGTGTAGATATTTTACACAAACCCTATGAGTGTGTCAAGTTTCGTTGGAGGTGGGGAAATGTTCGTATAAAATGAGACCGGAAAATTATTTTTCTTACGTCAAAGGAGCAGTTATGAAAACTCGCAACATCTTCCTCTACGCCATCCTCTTCCTGTTTTTCTTTCAGCTCCTCACCGATTTCGTGGGCGGGATTTACGCGTTCGGCCTGTTGGGAACCAGCATCCCGCCCGAGCTGGCCGCGGTGGCGTTGCTCTTTGCTCCTGTCCTGTTATTGGTCATCCCCCGTGCGGGGCGCAAAGTCCTGACAGGGCTGGTGATCGTCATCCTCCTGGCCCGGGTCGTCGAACCGGCGCTGGACACCCGCTGGCGGATGCTGGTTTCGGGCCTGGGCGCGGCCGCCTGGCTGATGTGGTTCCCGGTCGCGTTGTGGCGGGGACGCTGGAGGCATGATGAAACAGTGACGATGATGTGGGGCCTCCTGCTGGGCGCGCTGCTTTCGGTTCTGCTGCGCACCCTGGGCTCGGGCGTAGACATCAGTGTGATGGGGCTGGGGCAGGTCGCGGGCGTTCTCCTGGCGGGGTTGGCCGCCTGGTTGTGGTGGGGGGAAGGATTGGGATCAGGAGTGGGATCAGGAGTGGGAATGGGATTGGTGGGAGGAGGTGAGGAGGGCGGAGAGCGGGCGACGTTTGGGCGGGCGACGCTGCTAGCGCTTGGCGTCATGGCTGTGCTCACCCTCATTTATTTCGCCTTTGCTGCGCCCTATGTCATGGCCCGCTGGACGGGCTTGAATCTGACCCTGACGCTGGGCTTGCTTTTGCTGGCCTGGGCGGCGTTTGTTGCAGCCATTTCGTGGTCGCCGCGTTTGCTGAACATCTCCAAAAGTTGGCTACTGATCTGGAATATCATCTTTGTCTTCGCTCTTTTCCTGACTATCAAGGGCCAGCAGACCATCTTTCCGGCATCGCCAGACGCCTATCCCCTCATGGCTGATTATCCCGCCATCTGGGCGAATGCGGTTTTCTATCTCATGCTACTGCTGTCCCCCATCGTTTTCCTCGATTTCCATCACCTGACAGCCAGCATGATCGGTCGGCGGCCCACTCTGAGACAAATGGGCGGCGGATTCACCCTGGTTGCGCTCTTTTTGCTACTGGCGATCTTCGGGCATGTATTCACCACGGTGTATGATTACATTCCAGTGGTGGGACCCTTTTTCCGGAATGCGTTTGCCTGGGTGTATCTTTTCGTGGGCGTCGCGATGCTGGCGGGCGTGCTGGCAATCGGCAAAAACACCGATGCCAACGCTCCGTCTATCCCCAAAGCAGTCACAGGAACCGGCCTCCTGCTGACCGCGGTCATTTTGGCGGCCCACCTGTTGGTGGCCGTCCATCTCACCCCCGCACCGCCCGCTGACGCTCTCACCATCCTCACCTACAACATCCAGCAGGGATACAGCGAAGCTGGGCGCAAGAACTACGGCGGGCAACTGGCCCGGATTCGGGCCATCCATCCCGACATCATCGGCCTGCAGGAAAGCGACGCCGCCCGCATCGCCAACAGCAATGACGACATCGTGCGCTACTTCGCCGATCACCTGAACATGTACAGCTATTACGGGCCCAAGACGGTGACAGGAACCTTTGGCGTCGCTCTTCTCTCTCGCTACCCCATAAAAAATCCCATCACCTTATTTTTGTACAGCGAAGGCGAACAGGTGGCCGTCATTCGGGCGCAGGTGATGGTCGGGGCGCAGCCGCTGACTGTTTTTGTGACGCATCTGGGCAACGGCGGTCCCATGATCCAGCAACAGCAATTGTTGCAAATCATCGACGAAACGCCGCGGGCCGTGGTCCTGGGCGATTTCAACTTCCGGCCCGACACGCCCCAATATGCCCTCACCACCCGGCGTTTGCTGGGCTCATGGACGCAGAAGTGGCCCGATTGGCAGGATGACCAGGGTCAGAAGCCAGACACGAAGATCGATCACATCTTCATCACGTCCGATCTGAGGGTTATCGACGCCCGCTACTTCCCCGCAGGGCCCTCAGATCACCCTGCGCTTACCGCAGTCATTGCGCCCTAACGGGGCAGGTGCGACGCACTTGGAAACGGGCTTCAAGCCCGTTTGGAAGTGCGTCACACCCGTTGGATTATGCGATAGTCAGATCATAATGGAAGGCGAACTGGCCCAGCACGCGTTGCACCGCCTCCTCGCCCGCTTTGCCTGCCACCCCCTCGGCCAGCGTGATGGCGATGCGCACCTCGGTGCCGTGCAGCTTGCTGGGGACAGCCTGCACCCTGGCCGAGGCCACCTCATCCAGGGCGTTCAGCGCCGCGCCCAGCACCTCCTCGATCTGCATCCGCACCAACGCCGGTTTGAATATCTTGCCCACCGCAGTCACCGGCATCTGTTCGATGATGATAATCTGTTTTGGGATCGCCGCCCGCTCAGGCACATGCTGCTGTGCGAAGGCCAGCAATTCCGCGGGCGTGGCCTGCGCTCCGGGCCTGAGCTGCACATACACCACGGGCACCTCGCCCACGCGGGCGTCGGGCCTGCCCACGGCCGCGGCGATGGCCACAGCCGGATGCCGGTGCATGGGATCTTCGATGGTCTTGGGGTCGATATTGTGCCCGCCGCGGATGATGAGCTCCTTCTTGCGTCCTGTCAGCCAGAAATAGCCATCTTCATCCTGTCGGCCCAGATCGCCTGTGTTCAGCCACGGCCCGCCGCCATCCTCCAAATCCACCCAGATATTTTTGTTGTGGATAGCTTCCAGATAGCCGGGAAACACATTGTCACCGCGGATGAGCACCGCACCGATCTCGTTGGCGGACAGCGGTCGTCCTTTGCCGCCATCAGCCACCTGTGCGATCGTCATCTCCTGATAGGGGATGCGGAAGCCGATGGAGCCGATGCGGCGTTCGCCATGCGGCGGATTCACCGAACTCACGCAGGTCCCCTCGGTGAGGCCATAGCCCTCCAAAATGCGGATGCCGGTGCGGCGCTCGAATTCCTTGAAAACCTCCACGGGCATGGGCGCGGCCCCGCAGATGGCGTAGCGCAGCGAACTGACGTCACTATCGCCGATGGGAACATGCAGCAGGCCCGCATACACCGTAGGCACGCCGCTGAAGAACGTCACCTTGTAGTGCTCCACAATCTTCCAGAAATTGGGGAAGATCGTTTTGTCGCGATAGCCCATGGGCGTGGCCAGCAAAACTGTGGCCCCGTACATCCACGGGATCAAACCGGTGACGATGACCGCGTTCACGTGATAGAGGGGCAGGCCGCACATGAAAACCTGGCCCGGCCCCACCTCCAGCACGATGCCGGGCGACCACGCGTCCATCACCTCATTGCGATGAGTGTGCCGAGCGATCTTGGGCGCGCCTGTGGTGCCGCCGGTGTGAAAATAGGAGGCGGTGTCGTCGGGCTTGATCTCCCGCTGGAAAATGAGCTTTTCCGGCGGCTGCTTCTTCATCTCGGCGTTGAAATCCACCACCCGGGCCTGGGCGATGGTCTCGGGCAGGGGTGGTTTGGGCATGCCGGGGATGAAATCCGCCAGATCCACCGCCACCACCGTCTCCACCGTGGGCACTTTTTCCACCACCGCCGAGGCCTTCTCCCAGATGTCTACATCCGGGAATGGCGCCAGCGTCACCAGCATCTTGCTTTTGGCCGCATTCATGATGTCGGCGAAGGCTTCCGGTTCCAGTAGCGGATTGATGGGCCCGACGACGCCCGCGATCTCCCCGCCGAAAATGGTGAGGAAGGCCTGGGGCAGATTGGGCAGGATCATGGTCACGACCTCGCCCGGGCGCAAGCCCAACGCGTGGAACATGTTGGCGGTCTGATGCAGCGCTCCCACCCATTCCCGATAGGTGAAAGACACGCCCTTGTCATACATGTCGCCCTGTAAGAAAAAGTGCAAGGCGACGCCGTCGGGGTTGATCGCCGCTCCCCGACGAATCGCCTCATAAGTGCTGGCAGGCAAATTCTGCTCTGCAAGAGGAATTTGTTCGATGGCCTCGATATCGGCCATGGTGGCAACGCGCGCCATTGCTGTCACTCCTTTTTGAGAGTAGGTTGGATGGAAATATCATTTTACGTTCGAAGCTTGTTTGTATGATAAAATACCTTGAATCTTTCTGGAAAACAAGGACCTCACTGAATGTCATCTTCACGAATTTTACTGTCACTTGTCATCTTCTTGGCTGGGCTGACCTTGATCGCCTGTGGCGATCGCCCCACTGTTTTGCCCTTGCCCGAAACAGTCACGCCAGCACCCACGCAGGCGGCGACATCCACACCGCTTCCACCAACGGATACGCCCACCCCTGCACCGCCAGCGGCCACCGCTACGCCCACGCCCGCTGCAACAGACACGCCCGCGGCTACGAATACGCCCGCAGCCACCGCCACGACTGTCCCCATCGCCACGCCCGAGCCCCAACCGACGGCCTCCCCCACGCCTCCCTCCACCCTCAATGGCGTTCCCTACAGCGATTTCATCATCATGGACGATGAAACAAAAGCGCACGTGAAAGAGATTTACGCCCGGGGGCAGGAACTGGGCCGGAATCCCAACGCCTTCTCCAAATTGGGCGACAGCCTCATCGCCAACCCCTATTTTCTGCGGGTGTTCGACCAAAAAGACCCCAATCTGGGAACCTATAACCTGGGTGACTACGCTTATCTGCAGGATGTCATCAACCGCTACCAGGGCTCTTTCGACCGCTATGGCACGGGCATCCATGTGGGGCTGCACACCTGGTCGGTCTTTGATCCCATGTGGGCCAGCAAGGAATGGTGCAAGCCCAACGAAAACCTGCTGGATTGCGAGATACGCCTCAACAATCCCAGCGTGATGCTGGTGCTGCTGGGCACCAACGATGACGCCCCCCAGGCCACATTCGAGAGCAGCTACGATAAGATCGTGGCGCACATCATCGATCAGGGCATTGTGCCCGTCCTCTTCACCAAGGCGGATCGCTTCGAGGGGGACAACCGCAACAACGAAAGCATCAAAAAAATCGCCGAGAAATACAAAGTCCCGCTGGTCGATTTCGATAAGCTGGCCGACACCCTGCCCAATCGGGGCGCGGGCCCGGACAACATCCACCTCAGCATCGCCAACAGCAATGACTACGCCGATCCCGACGTCTTTCGCTACGGCAACACAGTCCACAACCTGGCCACCCTGATCATGCTGGACAGGCTCCTGGCGGTGATCGATCAGTAGGCCAGGAGGTTGGTAGATTAGGAAACCAGGAGACTAGGAGACTAGGAGACTAGGAGACTAGGAAACTAGGAAACTAGGAAACTAGGAGACCAGGAAACTGGGAGACCAGGAAACTGGGAAACTAGGAGGCCCGGGGGATGGCCGTTAAGGTCTTTCTGTCCGCCAGGCTGCTGGATTCCGACCCGCCGATCAGCTCCGCCCATTGTCTTTCGCCTCTCACTTTTTCAGTACCCGACCCATGACTCACATTATCCTGGATGGCAACAGTCTTACGATTAGCGATGTTATCACCGTGGCCCGCGCCCGGCCCGGCGCTCTGACGCTGGAAATATCGCCCCATGCCCGCGATGCCGTGGCCCGCGCCAGCCAGGCAGTGGCGCAAATTGTGGCGGACGGGCGGGTGGTTTATGGCATCAACACCGGCTTTGGCGCATTCAAGAACACCACCATCCCTCGCAACGCCCTGCGTCAGTTGCAGATCAACATCATCCGCTCTCATTCCGCCGGAACCGGCTATCCGCTGGATACGGACATCGTGCGGGCGATGATGCTGGTGCGGGCCAACACCCTGGCCTCGGGCTATTCGGGCGTGCGGCTGGAGACCATCGAGCTGCTGCTGCGCATGATCCAGCGGGGCGTGCATCCGGTGGTGCCCCGGCAGGGATCGCTGGGAGCCAGCGGTGATCTGGCCCCCCTGGCCCACATCGCCCTGGTGATGATCGGCGAGGGCGAAGCGGAGTTTGGGGGTGAGATTTTGCCTGGAGCAGAGGCCCTGGCCCGGGCCGGACTCTCCCCCATCGAGCTGGCTCCCAAAGAGGGGCTGGCCCTGACCAACGGCACCGCCTTCATGGTGGCTTTGGGCTGTCTGGCTGTGGATGAAGCGGAAAATGCAGTATTCGTCGCCAATGTGGCCGGCGCGCTTTCATTGGAGGCGCTGCACGGCACGCCCGCGGCCTTCGATCCCCGCATTCACGCCGTGCGCCCCCACCCTTATCAGATCGCCACCGCCGAGTTGGTGCGCTATCTCATCGAAGACTCTGATTTTGTGCGGGGCGCGCCTTCCGACGATCCTCAGGACGCCTACTCGCTGCGCTGCATACCGCAGGTGCACGGGGCCTGCACCGATGCTGTGGAAAACGCCCGCCGCATCGTCTCCATCGAGCTCAACAGCGTCACCGACAACCCCCTCATCTTCTTCGATGAAAACGGCGCGCCAACGGCCATCAGTGGCGGCAACTTCCACGGCGAGCCATTGGCCATCGCCTACGATTATCTCTCCCTGGCCATGACCGAGCTGGGGAATATCTCCGAGCGGCGCTTGAACCGCATGACCGATCAGGCCAGCAACGGCGGCCTGCTGCCCGCGTTTCTCACCGAGAACGGCGGCCTCAACTCCGGCTTCATGCTCACGCAATACACAGCCGCGGCCCTGGCCTCGGAGAATAAAGCCCTCTGCTTCCCGGCCAGCGCCGACAGCATCCCCACCTCGGCCAATGTGGAAGATCATGTCTCCAACGGCCCCATCTCCGGGCGTCAGGCCCGCCGCGTGCTGCGCAATCTGGAGCAGATCCTGGGCATCGAGCTCATGGCCGCAGCCCAGGCCATCGACTTTCGCAAAGAAGCGCTGGGGCATGAGGTGCAGTTGGGCAAGGGCACCGCGCCCGTCTACGATCTCATCCGCCAGCACATCCCCTTCATCGCCCAGGACGCGGTGATGGCCCCGCACATGGCCAAAGCCGCAGAGCTGGTGGCGTCGGGCCAGGTGCGTCAGGCCGCCCGCACCGCCCTTGATTTTTGATCAGCTTTGCGTGAAGCGTCGGCGTCGATGAAAATGACCGAGGACCGAGGACGGTGGACGGGAACACACGCTCTTTCGGTCTCCCGTCTATTCACAAAACAGCGTTACCACCACCATCACACCTACCTGGAGGCAAAGCAATGGAGCTTTCTGAACTGATCCAGTATTCCCGGGGAGACAAACCCGCTCATCTGTTGCTGAAAAACGCGCGGTTGGTTAACATCTTCAGCGGCGAGATCATCCGCACCGATGTCGCCGTGGCCCGCTCTCGCATCGTGGGGCTGGGAGAGGGTTATGAGGCGGAGGAGGTTATCGATCTGGAAGAGGCCTATCTGGCGCCCGGTTTCATCGACGCCCATGTCCACATCGAGAGCTCCATGGCGCCGCCCTCGGAGTTCGCCCGCACGGTGGTGCCCCACGGCGTCACCACCGTCATCACCGATCCCCACGAGATCGCCAACGTGTTGGGCCTGGACGGCATCCGCTTTATGTTCGAGAACGCCAAGCACGGCCCGCTGAGCATGTATGTGATGGCCTCCTCCTGCGTGCCCGCCACCAACATGGAGACCAACGGCG
>JALSPL010000162.1 GCA_026985975.1 Anaerolineae bacterium
GGCCAAGGTGGAGCTGGCTCTGGTGCGCGGCAAGAAGAAATACGACAAGCGCCGCGAGATCGCCAAGCGCGACGCCGACCGCGACCTGCGCCGGGCGTTGAAGAACTACCGATAGGAAGACTGGCGTCCGCCGCCGATGCAGAGACGCTCTCGAAGCCAACGTTGGCCTGGCGCTCAGCCACGTAATGCGTAAAACGTAAAACGTTGAGTCCTTACGCATTACGCATTACGTTTCACGAAATCGGTTGCCCGTGCCAGATTGGCTTGCTCATTTTCATCCTTATTGGTGAGCTAGTGCTCATGGCGACTGCTTACTGCTTACTGATCACTGTTTACTGTTCCCGCCCATTGGAGGACAACGATGATTGCTCGCATGTGGCATGGCAGGGTTCTTAGCTCCAAAGCCGAGGCTTATCGGCGCTTTCTCAACGAAAGAGCCATTCCTGATTATCAGTCGGTGAAAGGCAATCTGGGCGTTTACATCCTCCAACGCCCGGATGGTGACGTCACCCATTTCATCACCCTGACATTTTGGGACAGCGTGGAATCGATCCGGGGATTCGCGGGTGATGACATCGAAGTGGCGAAATACTACGACGAAGATCGGGATTTTCTGCTCGAATTCGAGCCCAATGTCCTGCACTATGAGGTCGTCGGGCGCTCTCATCCACAGGAATAGCAAGCTATGAGCTCCCCGCCAGCGTCTCAATCCATCCATCTGCCTGAAACGGGTCAAGACAAAGGGGCGCTTTTGCGGGAGATGAAAGCGGCCCGCGCGCATGATGTGCGCTGGCGCGAGGGGCGGGTGTTCAGTCTGGTGTTCTATGCGGGCGAGGATGTGCATCAGGTGGCGCAGGCCGCGTATGAGATGTTTTTCTCCGAGAATGCGCTGAATCCCACCGCCTTTCCCAGCCTGCGCCGCTTCGAGAGCGAGGTGGTGGCCATGACCGCGGGCCTGCTGCACGGCGATGCGCAGACGTCGGGAAATATGACGTCGGGCGGGACGGAGAGCCTGCTGATGACCATGCTCACCGCCCGCGAATGGGCCCGGGATCATCATCCCGACATCGCTCTGCCCGAGGTGGTTTTGCCCGCCACCGCCCATCCCGCCTTCGACAAGGCCGCACACTATTTCGGCATGAAGCTGGTGCGCACGCCGGTGCGGGCGGATTTTCGGGCCGATGTGGCGGCCATGGCCCGGGCCATCACTCCCAACACCGTGATGCTGGTGGGCTCCGCGCCCTCTTACCCCCAGGGCGTGGTGGACCCCATCGCCGACATCGCCGCCCTGGCCCAAGAGCGGGGGCTGCTCTGCCATGTGGACGCCTGCGTGGGCGGCATGATGCTGCCTTTTGTGGAGCGGCTGGGCTATCCAACGCCGGCCTGGGATTTCAGAACGCCGGGCGTCACCGCCATCTCGGTGGATCTGCACAAATATGGCTACGCGGCCAAAGGCGCTTCGGTGATCCTGTATCGCACCGCCGCACTCAGGCGCTATCAACTTTTTGTCACCACCGATTGGTCGGGCGGCATCTACGCCTCGCCAGCCATGGCGGGCACCCGGCCCGGCGGCGTCATTGCCGCGGCCTGGGCGGTGATGACCTATTTGGGCGAGGAGGGCTATCTCGACCGCGCCCGGGCTGTGATGCAAACTCGGGACAAGATCATGGTGGGCGTCGACGCCATTCCGGGCCTGAAAGTCCTCAGCAATCCCGACATCAGCGTGCTGGCCCTGGCGTCGGATGAGCTGGACGTGTATCTGATTGCCGACGAGCTGGAGATGCGGGGCTGGCATCTGGATCGGCAGCAATTCCCGCCCAGCCTGCACATGACCCTGCACTACGGCCACAAAGACATCCCCGGGCCTTTTCTGCGTGATCTGCGGGCCAGCGTGGCCGCAGTGCGCCGTCCCACCCCGCGCCGCTTCATGCAATCGGCCCTGATAGGCGGCATTCGCGCACTGTCGGTCATCCTGCCCGAGCGCTGGCTGAGCTGGCTGACCGGGCAGGGCTCGCGTTTTCTGGGCGGGGGCGGCGGCCTGCCCCAGCGCAGCGCCCCCATGTACGGCATCATGGGCACGCTGCCCAACCGCAGCGACATCCGGGAATTGGTGCTGGATATGGTCGAGGGTTTCACCCGGCCCGAGGATTGACGCGTCCGAACCTGACAGGTTCCCAGCCGATAAAGTCGTATTCGCGGCCCAATCCGCCCATCGCCAGCTCGTCCGATGGGTAAACCGGACTGTATGGAACCTGTCAGGTTGTGGTCGGGTAGACAACCCGCGCAGGTGACTGCTAAGGTTGCCGGTTTAGCCGTGACTTCGGTCTTGAACCAGACGTTTCTGAATGTCAGGGCGTCAAGCGTCAAGCGTCAAGCGTCATGGCTTCGCATGGGGACGCCCGCCGCAATTCATTTTTGACGTTTGACGCATGACGTTTGACGTTTTTTGCAGGAGCCGTCTTGTTTTACGGCGTAAACTTCGCATATGTAAGCAGTTACCCGCGCAGTTTTTATGTGTGCGCCAAGACGCGTCGCGTCATGGGAAATTTGCTGATGGTGCTTAAATGATGCGATAATGAAAGCCGCAAATCAACGGGCTCGCCCGTGTTTCAAATTGCATGATTGCAACGCCAAGGAGAGAATTTTCATGAATGATAACGATAAAGAAGTGCTGGATGGTGCAGACGCCGCCGAACAGGCTGGGGCTGCTGTTGAGGAAATCGTCGAAGAGATCAGCGAAGCTGTGGTCGACGAGGATGGCAACGTGATTTTGGAAGATGTCACTATCGCCGCTGTGGAAGATGCGTCGGGCGCCGTGGCCGTGGTGGAAGAGACTGTCGAGGAAGTCGTGGATGCTGACGGCGACGTGGTTGCCGAGGCTGTGGAGGTCGTCGAGGTGATGACCGATGCAGCCGGTGAGGTGCAGCAGGTCGCAGTGGAAGAGATCGAGATCGTGGAGGACTGGGATGAGGATGATGACTGGGATGACGATTGGGATATGGACGAGGAGGGCGGCGCCGGCATGGTCGGCAAAACCGTGGATCTTATGGGGCGCACGGCTGTCTTCACTGGGCGCACTGCCGTGCTGGTTGCGGGTAAAACCGCTGGCGCGGCGCTTCATCTCACGGGCAAAGTCGCTGGCAAAATGGCTGGCGCGGCCCTGGGCGTGGCGGGCGTCGCTGCGGCCAAGGCTGATGAACTTACCGGTGGCAAGATGGGCAACGTGGCCGGTGATGTGCTGGGCGCGGCCGGCAAGCTGATGGGCATGTTCAGCGGCAGCCAGTCCTCGGACGAAGATGACGATTGGGACGACGAAGACTGGGGCGACGACGATGATTGGGATGACGACGAAGCCTAGTCCATCTCCCTGAACGTCCGTCTGATTTCCCCTCCCTCAAAAAACACCCCCTCCGTTTTTTCCCGCTGACGGAGGGGGTTTTGTTGCCCAACCACGTAATGCGTAAAACTTAAAACGTAAAATGTGAAGTCCTTACGCATTACGCATTACGCATTACGTTTTACGGGCTTGACTGTCCCGCCAGTTGGCTTGCTCATTTTCAGCCTTATTGGCGCACAACCGGCTCATAGCGACTGCTTACCGATCAATACGCGTTGCGGTCGGTGAAGATGCGGACGACCGTCAGCAGGGTGATTTTGAAATCCAGCCACAGCGACCAGTTTTCGATATACCACAGGTCGTATTTGGTGCGCTCGACGATGCTGGTGTCGCCGCGCAGGCCGTTGATCTGGGCCCAGCCGGTGATGCCCGCTTTTTCGCGGTGCCGCTCCATGTAGCGGGGGATGTATTGGCGGAATTGCTCGACATAAACAGGGCGCTCGGGTCGGGGCCCGACCACGCTCATGTCGCCGCGGATGACGTTGATGAATTGCGGCAGCTCATCCACCGAGAGCTTGCGCAGGATGGCGCCCAGCTTGGTCTTGCGCGGGTCGTCGGGCGTGGTCCAGCCCGGCCCGTGCGATTCGGCGTCGGTGCGCATGGAGCGGAATTTGAGGGTGGGGAAGGGGCGGGCGTCCAGGCCCATCCGCTCCTGAATGTAGAACACCGGGCCGGGCGACTCCAGCTTGATGAGCAGGGCGATGAGCAGCATGAAGGGGGAGAGCAGAATCAGCGCGGGCACGGCAATGGCTAGATCGTAGGCCCGCTTCAGTGAGAGCTTCCACCCGCGTAGCGCCACGTCGCGCACCGAAAGCAGCGGCAGGCCCGCCAGATCGCTCACCGCCACCTCGGTGGCCATGATCTGGAACACGTCGGGGAAAACCTTGATGCTGACTTTTTCGCGTTCGCATAGCGAGATGATGCGCACCAGCTCGCGGTGAGAGGCTTCGGGCAGGCCGATGACCACTTCGTCGATGCCATAGTGTTCGATAACTTCGGGGATGTCGGCGGGCCGCCCCAGGCGGGGCGCATCCGCTATCTGCATCAGTTCGCCGTTGGCCTCGATATAACCCACCACCTCGTGCCCGGCGTCGTTGACCCCTTGCAGCTTCTGGATGAGCATGCGTCCGATGTCGCCGCTGCCCACCACCAGCACCTTTTGGCGTCCCAAACCCCGTTTTTGCAGCAATCGCACGAACAGTCCATACACCCAGCGCCCCATTGTGACCAGAATGATGGCCAGGCCCCATGTCGCCAGCACGAAGCTGCGAGGATAAGGCACGGTTCCGTAATTGAAATGATCTGGGAAGATGAAAACGATGGCGACCAGCGCCACCAAAAAGGCGATGCTGACCGTGCCCACCGTCTTGGACAGGCTATCAAGGAAATTGGCGGGCCTGCGTCCATGATACCGGCGACGCATGTAAGAGATGATGACGATGGCCGCGATGAGGAACAGCGCCAGGGGCAGGTAAGAAAGGAAGCGATCCACCGAGCCGGGCCTGATGCTGCGCTGCAAGCGATGCGCCGCAAAGACCGCCAGGCCCGCGGTGAAAGCGTCCAGCGTCACTTGCAGCAACAGGAAGAGCCATCGCAACTGCCGTTTCATGTCCGGGCCTCCATTCTGCGTCCGCGCAGCCAGGTCAGCCCCACGTCCACGCTACCCTTGACGGCAATGCCCGCCATGATCAGATAGTAGAGCAACGCGTTGGTTTGCTCCTTGTAGTGCTTGCGCACGAAAATGGCCATGGCGTCATAAAAGGCCCGTCGCACCCGCACATTGCCCCTGGATGCCGCGCCTTTGTGGTGATAAACGATGACCTGCGGATGGTACCAGATTTTCCAGCCCGCCTGTTTGATGCGAAAGGCCCAATCCAGGTCTTCGCCATACATAAAGAAAGCCTCATCCAGCAGACCCACAGCCTCCAACGCTTCGCGTCGCACCAGCATGAACGCGCCCACGACGCTGTCCACCTCGGTTTCCTGGTTTTCGGGCAGGTAGGTGAGGTTGTACTGGGCGAAGCGGGGGTTGTCGGGGAAGATCTTGCTCAGGCCCAGGCCGCGGTAGATGAAAGATGCGGGCGAGGGAAAGGCCCGACGACAGGCTTTATCCAGACTGCCATCGGGCAGGATGAGCCGGGGCCCGGCCGCGCCGATGTCGGACCGGGCGTCCATCAGCGCCAGCATTTTGGCTAATGCGGTGGGAGGGAGCTCGGTGTCCGGGTTCAGAAGCAGCGCGTAACGGGGCAGGGTTTCGGGCGGCTTGCCCTGGGCGAAGCCATACGCCCGCAGGCCGATATTGTTGGCGTAAGCGAAGCCGCCGTTTTTGGGCGCCGGGATGGCTCGGGCCTGGGGAAACTCGGTTTGCACCATCTCTACGCTGCCATCGCTGCTCTTGTTATCCACCACCGTGACATGAAACGCAAAATCGCCCTCGCTGGCGTAAACCGAACGCAGGCAGGCGCGCAAAAGATCTCTCGTGTTGTAATTGACGATGACGATGGCGAGATCCAGCATGGGGGACGCAGTCGGGTAGAGTTCCATAGGCCGGGCAGCCATCTATTTTACCATCAGCGCGCATGACGCCCAAAACGGCATTCCGACTGCTGGCAAGGATGCGCCGGGAGCTGGCCGCGCTGCTGCTCGCTGACTGAACCCGGATGTAATCCGCCGAATGTAAAAGCCCCGCCGAAAGAGCAGGGCTTTGATGTCAATTGTTTTTCGTTTATCGCCCACAATGCGCCAGGCTTCGCCTAAAAAGGATCTGGGCGCTTCCTGTCTCGGTCGGACGTAGTTCAAGATGGAGGTTAATCGGAGCGGCGTCGCCACACAAACGCCCCCAAGCCGAACATGCCAAAAATCGTCCAGCCGAATCCGGGAAGCAGCGCCTGGGTCTCTGTATTCATCGATGTCAGGGTGACTGCATTGGCGTTTAGCTTGTTGAAACCGAAGTCTACGGTCATGTAGGAGCTGCTGTCGGCGTAGCCCACGGCGTCTCCCGAATCACTGGTGTTACTCTGACCGCCTTTGGTGGCGGCAAAGGGTTGGCTGATCACGTAGTCACCAGCGGGCAAACCGTCATCCGCATTGTCATTGACATCGGGATCATGATCGCCGCCCTGGCTGCTATTCTTGTAACCCTGGTTTTTCAAATCTGCACTGACAACGGCCACGAAATAGTTGGTGGCGGCGTCTCCGGGCGTACTTGGCGTGACGTCAAGAAATTGATAAATGCCGTCGGCGTCGGTTACAGTCGTCATAATTGCTGCGCCGTCGGCTCCGTCGGGTTCGGGCGCGCCGTTACCATTGGCGTCACGATAAAGTTTAACGGTGATATTGCCAATGCCCGGCTCTCCGGCGTCAACAATGCTGTTGCCGTTCGCATCATCCCAAACCAGGTTGCCGATGGCGACGATGTTTTTCAATGTGTAACCAAAATCGGCGTCATTATAGTCGGTGAGTGTGTCGGAGAGATAGACGAAACGCGGTTCGGGACCATTATAGGCGTTGCTGGCATTCTCGCCAGTGTATTCATAACCTTCCAAGGCGCCGCCGTGTTCGAAGTTGCTGTCCGCTATCTCGACCCACCACCCCAGAGGAGCTCCCAGCTCGGTGAAGTCATACCAGCCGTGCTCAACATCCGTAGTGCCGGGGTTATCGCCGGTCGTCATCTGCTTGGTCAGGGTGTCATCAGGATCGAAGACGCCCTGCTGTGTGCCGTCATCCAGGTAGAGATTGACCAGCACGCCGTCAATGCCCGATTCGCCCCATTCGGGGCCTTCATCTTTGGCGCCGTTGCCATTTTCATCGTACCAGACGAAATCGCCCAGGGTGCTGACGCCGCCGGGGCTGGCGAATACGGTTAGTAATCCCGTCAACAGAAGGCTGACGAGGGCCACGGTGATAATGATGGTTGTTTTTGTTGTTCGAGACATGTTGTTCAACTCCTCAGAAAAAGAATGGATGGATGTCCTCCAAAGGGAAGCGGTTTATCGTATGGATGATGGAAAATTGATGCGCAAGGCGGGATCGCCAAAAATCATGTAGGCGTCCACGACCTCAAGATAGTGTTTCGTTTGGGGGGCGTTGTCGACGAGATAATGTTTGGCTGCGGTGGCGGCTTCGCCCAAGGTTGTCATCTTATCATAAAAAACGGCCAGGAAAAAGCCTTTTTCCAGCAGTTGGTGGGGATTAGTCAGGCCCAGGCTGGTGGCGGACCAACTGGCCACGGAGCCGCCCGCGGCCCGCACGTTGGCCTCGGCAAAGGATTGAGCGCCGACGTTGGGCTGCTGGAAGAAGCCGTCCGAGCAGGCCATGGCCAGGGTGATGGGCCATTTGCCCTGATTGTGCAGGCGCTCGACCGTGGCCTGGTCCATCAGTCGCTCCGCGGCCCAATAGTCTTTGGTGGCGTGGCCGATGTAGTTCAGGATCAATGCGCCCGGGCCTTCCAGCGCATCGACGATCTGCTGCTTGCACTCGGTCGAGACGTCGGGATTGTCGCGGTCGCAGGTCAACCCGGCGTAGATTTTGTGGGGCCGATAGGGTGCGGGCAGGAATTTGATGGTGTTGGCTGGCGGGTCTGCGTAGCCGTCCGCCAGCTCATCAGCCAGGGCGTAGAAATCTTCGCCCCGATCGGCGTCGTCGGTGACGAAAAGGACGTTCTGGTTCCAATCGCCAGGTGCTGGGGAAGTCTCATAGGAAATGGTCTTGGAGACCATGAGATTCGCCTCGGCCAGGGTGTTGGCGGGCATGCGCCCGATGTGCATGTCGGGCAGGTTGTCATCGCCCACGATGGTGACGTAGCGGTTGTCGCTGGCCCCTTCGCCGATGAGCGTGTCCATGAAGATCAGATTGGGCGGGATGAAGGTGGGCGCGGTGTCGGGCAGGTAGTGACGCATGTCGTAGGTTCCGTCCCCCATGAGCAGCACGAATTGGGGCGCGGGCGCGGGCCAGTTGGCGTAGGCGTAGGCCAGAAAATCGTGGATGGCTTCGGCCGACATCAGTCCGCCGTTGAACTCGTCGTAGATGTCCTGTACGTCCACGACTGCGGTGCGCATGCCCTGGCCCGCCCGATAATCGGCCAGCCGCCGGGCCGCGTCGCCAAAATCGCGGTGGGTGATGACGATGTAATCCGCGCCCTGGGCCGGATGTTGTAAATCGGAGGGAGCGTCCGGCTCGATGCGCGAGGGGCTGAGAATGGCGGAGGGCGCCACGACCAGATAGCGCTTGGGGGTGGTGACGTCGTCGCCAAAGTGTACGATTTGCGTGGCGGCGTCCGCCTCAAGTGCGGCCTGATTGCCGGGGCCCGTCTGCACTGAAGGCAGAAAGAGCGCGTAGGGCAGCTCGGGCGCTTCTGCGGTCAGCGTCTGAGCATGAGCCGGATCGGTGACGTCCAGGACGAGGACGCCCCCTTGGCTGTAGCCGCTGATGTCGTATTGCCAGCGTCCGGGCTGTTCCACCTGAAAGAGGAGCTTCTGGTCCTGAGCGACCAGATGGCGGGCATAGCGAATTTGCAGCCAATCCAGATAGATCATATCGAAGAACTTGTCGGGGGCGTCGTTCATCAACTGCGCCCGGATGCTGTTGTCGCCATCGTTGAGGAGGTTTTGGGGGATGGCCACATCGATGGCGTGCAGGGTGCGGTCCGACCATATTCCGTCGTAGACCTGCGTCTCGTTGACAAAAAGACGCAGGTGGTGTGCGCCAGTGACATTGCCTGCAAACAGGGCTTGTAACCGGGCCTCGCCCGCGGCGGCCACGCTGTCCAGCGCCAGATGGAAGGTGCGGGCGCTGGGCGTGTTGTATCCCGCGGCCTGGACGGACGGGCCGTACCAATGGTCGTGGCCTTCGTCCAGGGGCAGAGTCGAGATGTAAATCTGGTTTTCTTCGTAGCGGGCCTGTTCTTGATATGCGGGCAGAGGCTGGCCATCCTCGATTCCCGAGCGTTGGGCCATGCGCTGGCCCGCTGCTTGCCCATACGTCAGCCAATACACACTGACGTCGGTGTAGCGGGTGTCCACCGGCTGGCCGAAGAAGAGGATGCTGTCCTCATGGTCGAAGGAGCCGTCATCTTCGCCCGTCACCTGGATCGCGACCTCGCGGCCTGCCTCGAACATCTGGAATGTGCGGGGGTCGAGCTGGTCCACGGGCAGGCCCGCCGCGGCCAGGTCAGCGTA
Organism: Anaerolineae bacterium; assembly: GCA_026985975.1. Classification (GTDB taxonomy): domain Bacteria; phylum Chloroflexota; class Anaerolineae; order J102; family J102; genus M2005. The sequence continues at coordinate 9,574 of JALSPL010000162.1, forward strand.
GCTGAGTCGGTAGAGGCCCGTTTCATCGACGAAGACCTTGAATGCGGGCGCGGGCGGCTGCCAGGGGAGACTAGCGGCGTCATCCGGGCCTGCCGCCAACGCTGTGATGGGGAGCAGGATGAGCGCCAGGAACGCAAAAAGGGGCGTGTACCGGTGCATGGCGCGGAGTTACTGGCCGGGAACCAGTGCGAAGTCGAACTCGCCATGGCGGCGGCCGTCGCTGAAGTTGCCGTTGTCGTCCCAGGCGCGAACCACGTAGTAGCGATTTTGGCCCACCTCGCCGATGGCGTTGGGGTCCGGGTCCTGCCAGGGGGAGGTGACATCGGTGGCGTAGGCGGGGTCGGCGGGTGTGAAGTAGGGGACATTGATGGCGCGATAGACGTCGTATTGCGTGGCGCCGCTGACGTCATTCCAGCTAAGTTGCACCGTCCCCGCGGCCTCGGCGATGGCGGAGTTCACCTCTCCCACAGGAGAATTGCCGCCGGTTTTGATCTTCAGGGCGGGATCGCCCAACAGCAGGTAGCCGTAAGGCTCGGTGGTGTAGCCCTCGTCCATGGCGTGTTGTTTGGCCAGGGTCAGGGCCCTACCCAGCTCTTGCACGCCATCGTTGAAGACGGCCAGGAAGAATCCCTTTTCCAAGGCGTCGTGGCCGTAGGGATAGCCGTAGTAGGTGGGAGAGATGCTGGCCACCGGCCCGACTGACGCCTTGCGCACGCCGTACTCGCTCACCGCCGAATCGGTGGGATTGTGGAAGTAGCCCTCGTCGCAGCCCAGATTGATCATCACCGACAGCTCGCAGGCGTTGGCGTTGGTGAGCTGATCCACCGCGGATTCGTTCCAAATCTGCTCCACCGCCCAATAATCTTTGGTGGAATGGCCGGTATAGCTAACCAGCAATGCGCCGGTGTCGTTGAGCTTGTCGATGATCTGCTGGCGACATTCATCGCCGCTGGTGGCGTCGCCATCTGCGGCGTAGTCGCAGTCCTTGCCCAGATATTTCTTGACGGGCACGTAAGGATCGGGCAGATACTTGACGGTGTTGGTGGGGGGATCGTCGTAGCCATCGGCCACGCCATCGGAGAGATCCCAGTACAGGTTGCCATCCTCGTCGTCTGCGGTGAAAAGGACATCGGTGGGCATGGGATCGCAGGAAGCGTTTTCGTAGGCGATGGTCTTATCCACCATGGCCTGGGCCTCGGCGACCGTGTTCACAGGAAAACGCCCAATGTACATATCGGCCAGCTTATCGCCGTAGGCGGGGTCATCCTCCAGGGCCACGAATTGATTGTCAGAGTCGGTTTGGCCTGTGGTCTCGCCCACCAGCCGCAGATAGACGGGGATGTAGGTGGGGAAGCTGTTGCCCAGATAATTGCGCATGTCATAAGTGGCGTCGCCCACCAGCAACACATAAGCGGGACGTGTGGCCCAGTTGTTGTAAGCGTAGCGCAGGAAATCCTGAATGGCCTCGGCCGACATCATGCCGCCATTGAACTGATCGTAAACCTGCTGTGCGTCCACCATGACCACCCCATAATTTGCGGCGCGATGGTCCGCCAATTGCAGCATGGGCGTCCAGAAATCGCGATGGGTGATGATGATGTAGTCGGCGCTAATGGTCGTATCCAGCAGATCCGCAGGAGTGTAGCTGGATGTGGGATAGCTGACCGCCTCGATGCGGGTGGGCGTCTGCCGGGCCGCGGGCGTCAGGGTCAGCAGCCGGGTGGCGTTGCTGGAGAAGGTCAGGGTGTAGGGATTTGAACCGCTGATTGGGCCATTGATGATTTGAGTCACGTTTTTCAGATCGCTGATATCGTAGGCGGTGATGTCGCTGCCGCTGAAGCCGCCCACCTGATATTGCTGAGAGCTGCCCGCATCATTGCCAAAGACCAGCGCATCATTCTCCGACACATATGTGTCATAATACTTGACGTCGATCCAGTTGGGATAGACTTGATCGATAAAACCGCCCGATGTGTTGTCATTAGTGATTTTGATGGTGATGGTGTTGGAGCCTTCCTGGAAATAGGATTGATCCACCTGAGCGGTAGCCGTGAAAAGGGTGTCGCCCACCCAGTCGCCTTTATTGTGATAAACTTCATGTCCATTGACCAGCAGCGTCAATTCATGAGTTTTGTCCTCGATGGCGCTGATGAGTTTCACGGTCAACTGCCCTGTATAGACGCCCGTGGCGATATTATCGGCCTCGAAGGTGAAATCACGGGACGTGCTGCCCGTGCCATAGGCCTCCATCTTCAGCCAGAACCAGTGGTCTTCCCCCTCGATGAAGGGACGAGTGGGCAAATACCAGTGGTTTTCTTCCAGATGCACTTTGTGGAGGAATGGCCCTGCCTGGGGTCCGCCCGGCGCGCCATCCACCTGGGGCATGCGTTTGCCGTTGGCCCCGCCATAGCTCAGCCAAAACGCGTTTTCTCCTGTGTATTTATTGTCTGCAAACAACCCGTCGTAAAACAAGTCATCAACGTTGCGGCCATAAAAGAGGATGCTGTCGCCGGGGTCGAAGCTGCCATCGCTTTCACCCAACACTTGAATGGCGATCTCCTCCCCCATCCAGAACATGCGAAAAGTGTGGGGATCGATGCTGTCCACCGGCAGCCCGGCCGCGGCAAGATAATCATAGTCCATCTGATACAGACCCTCGGACTTGTCCTCGCCGATGGTGACGCGATAGCCCGGCTGCTGCGGCGTCCATGCTGATGCGTTGACCGCCAGGGATGCGGGCGTTTGGCTGGTTGGCGCGGCCCATGCGCTGGCGGCAATGGCAAGATAGGCGCCGGTCAGAAGCAGGGTCGTTGTAACCAGGATGATGGGGAGAAATGCTATTTTCTTGAGTTGTATGAACATGGAAAATCCCTGGGCTGAGTAGTGTGTGGCTTGGACTGTTTACGCACCCAAACCTCCCCGAGCAAAACGCCCGAAGAGGTTTGGGGTGCGCGGAATGCGGTAGACGGCTCTCGCCGATTGACCGCCTAGAACCTGCTGTTGATGACGACGCGGGCGTTGCCATAGCGCTCGACGCCGCCATTCAGCAAGACGATCTCGATCTGGTAGGTGTAAACGCCGTTAGAGAGGCCGCGATCGATGAAGCGGTAGTTGGCGCCCATGTCGCCGCCCGCGTTTCGGGCGAAGATGAGGGAACCATTGACTCGCTCGAAATGACGCCCATCGCTGCTGCGCAGGATGTTGTAGCCGAGGATGTTGCTTTCGCTCTCGGACTGCCAGCGAAGCTGGACGGCGCCGCGGGAGGCGATGGCGGAGAACCCGCCCATGGGCTCGCCCACAGGGTTCAGAATCTGCACGGCGGCATCATCCGACTGGTCAGCCAGGGGTTGCACGGCGCCGTTGGGGCCGTTGGGGCCGTCGGGGTCGGCCAGGACATCATGAGCCGTAGCTGTGTTGATGGTCTCGTGGTTGGGAAGTTGATCGGTAGGGGCCTTGGCGGTGAAGTTAACGATGATGCTGATGCTATCGCCAGGAGCCAGCTGTCCCGTTCCAGTTACGTCGCTCCAGTCGATCTGACCGTCGTCGTTGTTGTCAACCGAGGCGGGATCGGCGTTGACGTAGGTCAGGTAATCGGTGTCGTATGTGTCTTGCAGAGGCACCACGGCCAGCCAGGTTTTGCCCGTATTTTCGATGGTGATGGTGAAGCTGATGGCGTCGCCGGGCGTCAGTTCGTTATCTGCGGTGGTGTTTTCCTTGGTGATGGTGTAGCTGGAGGGGATGCTCATGCCCGCATCCACGGTGTTGTCCGTTTCGCCCGAGCTCAGGGTGACCGTGTCGGTCTCGCCCGTAGCCGGGTTGGCGTCGCTGTCCTTGGCGTCATCGTTGCCCTGGTCTTTGGGGCTGATGGTCCAGTCGCTGCTGAGCGGGGTGAAGACGACGGTGTAATCGCCGGGGACCAGGTTGTCGAAGCTGTAAGCGCCGTTGCTGTCGGTGGTGGTTGTGCCCACGGTGGCGCCGTTGGCGTCTTTCAAGGTGACGGTCACGCCTTCGAGGCCGGGCTCGCCCGCATCCTGCACGCCATCCTCGTCCAGATCCCACCACACGAAGTCGCCGATGCTGGCCTTCTGATACATGCCCGCATCCCAGGTGGGGTCGTTCTCGCCGGAGCTGAGGGTGGTGACGTCGGTCTTGCCGGTGGCCGTATCCGCGTCGCTGTCCTTGGCGTCATCGCCGCCCTGGTCTTTCGGGGAGAAGACGTAGCCGCTGGGCAGGGTGAACTCGACGTAGTAATCGCCGGGGACCAGGTTGTCGAAGCTGTACTGGCCGCCGTTGGCGGTTTGTTTCGTGCCCATGGACGTGCCGTCGGCCTTGAACAGCTCGACGGTGACGCCGTCGATGCCGCTTTCGCCCGTATCCTGCACGCCGTTGGCGTTCAGATCGTCCCACACGAAGTCGCCGATGCTGGCCTTCTTGTACATGCCCGCATCCCAGCTTGTATCGTTCTCGCCAGAGGTGAGGGTGGTGGTGGCCGTCTTGCCGCTGGCCGTATCCGCGTCGCTGTCCTTGGCGTCATCGCCGCCCTGGTCTTTCGGGGAGAAGACGTAGCCGCTGGGCAGGGTGAACTCGACAGCGTAATCGCCGGGCTCCAGGTTATTGAAGCTGTAAGCGCCATTGGCGTCGGTGGTCGTGGTGTCGATCACGGCCCCGTTACCGTCCAGCAGTTTCACGGTCACGCCCGAGATGCCGGGCTCGTTTGCATCCTGCACGCCGTTGGCGTTCAGATCGTCCCACACGAAGTCGCCGATGCTGGCCTTCTGATACATGCCCGCATCCCAGCTTGTATCGTTCTCGCCAGAGGTGAGGGTGGTGGTGGCCGTCTTGCCGCTGGTGGCGTCGGCGTCGCTGTCCTTGGCGTCGTCACCGCCCTGGTCTTTGGGCGAGAAGACGTAGCCGCTGGGCAGGGTGAACTCGACATCGTAATCACCGGGCTCCAGGTTATTGAAGCTGTAAGCGCCATTGGCGTCGGTGGTCGTGGTGTCGATCACGGCCCCGTTACCGTCCAGCAGTTTCACGGTCACGCCCGAGATGCCGGGCTCGTTTGCATCCTGCA
>JALSPL010000163.1 GCA_026985975.1 Anaerolineae bacterium
TGCAGTTGTCCACGCAACGCCCGCACCTGCTCCTGACGATGCAACATCACCAGCGTCCGCAAGGCTTCATCAATCACGCCGCGTGTCGTTTTGATGCCCGTCAGCGACTTTGCTTCGCTGACGAGTTCTTGATCCAGGACGACATTTGTTCTCGTGTTCATTTTCATTCCGTGAGAGGGAAATTAGCTCGGGCAGATGCCGCAAAAGCATGTCATTTGGAAATGGATGGCGGCAAGCCAGCAGAGATCATGGATCGGATTTCTTGAATGAATTCGCCGGGCGTTTGAATGATGAGGCCGGTCGCTGCTGCAACCTGCGGCGTGAAATCACGGATGTTGAGAGTGAGCAGCCGATCTGGTCGAGCCGAAACGGCCGCGGCAAGAATGGGAGCGTCCTTGGGCTCGATGATGACAGCCCAGCGCCTGACTTCATCAGGGGACGGGACGGGGACGATGTGCAGAGGCAACAAAGACATTTGCAGAGCGAAATTGGGCAAGGCTCGCGGTAATTTCTTCCGCAAATTACGCTCCGCTTCATCAAGAACCTGGCGGCAGGTTGCCAACTGAAAGAGTCCGATCTCGGCCAAGACCAAAACTGCGTGGCTGGCTCCGGAACGCGAGTCAGCGCCGGCAATGAGAACATTGGCGTCTACAAAAACCTTACGCAGCCCGGTCTGTTCGCTCATGCCAGATGAGCTCCCGCTCTTTCTCCAACCCCTGCAACAAATCAGCCAGGGTCACGCCCGATTCATTCATCAAGCTGCTGAATTCTTCGGCCAGTTTGGGTAGTGCAGGCTGTTTGGGGCTGAGCAAAAGGATGTCATCGATTTGGACCAGGGTCAACGCATCTCCCGAGTCCAGGGACAATTGGGTTCGGACTTTACGGGGAAGCGTCAGTTGGCCGCGTTCTCGAATTTGAACCGTATAGATTTGCATCGTCAAACACCTCTTTGAATTTCAGAATTTCTGATAATCCAATTATACGCCCTTTCCTATCCGCCGTCAAAGAGCTTTTCACACCACGATCGGCGCCCGGTATCCTCCGAAGACCCGACGCAGGATATGCCGCCCGCAGCGATGTGAGCAGTATTCTTTTCTACCATAGTGATGAAATTTCCATGGAAGTCATAGCTAGAAATGCAATGTCTGCAATCCCAGTTGCTGCTCGAATGGATCGAAATCTCTGTCATTGTGCAGCAGCGGGACATGATTCAGAATGCACCAGGTGGCGATAAAACAATCGATGGTCTTACGCACCGTGACGCCCGTTTTTCGGAGTTGGCGATATCTGCGGGAGCTTTCGATGGCTACTGTGGCGCCGAGAAGGTTCACCTGCGGAAACAGGCGCAGCGCTTGCAAGGCGCGCTCGAAATCACGATCGTTTCGGAATCCCTGGAGCACTTCTCCCAAGATGACATCACCCACCAGTATGCTTTCCTTCCCCAGAGCAAAATCAAGGTAATCTGTCTCGCTGGTGAGATTCCCGTTGAAGTAGTCGATCCACACCGAAGAATCAACCAACAGTTTCATGTTTCCGCTCATCCCAATGGCTGAATCGAGCCTGGCGCAATGCGTCGAGATCGCCTTGCCATTGCAGTTGTCCGCGCAGCGCCCGCACCTGCTCCTGGCGATGCAACATCACCAGCGTCCGCAGAGCTTCATCAATCACGCCGCGTGTCGTTTTGATGCCCGTCAGCGACTTTGCTTCGCTGACGAGTTCCTGATCCAGGACAACATTCGTTCTCGTGTTCATTTTCATTCCGTGAGAGGGAAATCATCTAGGGAAGATGTTGTGTATATTTTATGCAATTTATGTGTATTTGTCAACAATCATGGGGACGACGCCCGCCCGTCACACCACAATCGGCGCCCGGTACTCGCCAAAGGCCCGGCGCAGGACGTTCGTGATCTCGCCCAGGGTGGCGTAGGCGGCGACGGCCTCGACGAACAGGGGCATGAGAGGAGCGTCGGGCGTGCGGGCTGCGGCCTCGATGCGGGCCAGAAGCGCGTCCACCCGGGCCTGATCACGCTGCGCTCGCACCTGCTGCACCCGCGCGATCTGCGCGGCCTGTGCGGCCTCATCCACCCGCAGCAGCTCGGGCATGGGCTCGGGGTCGGTGACGAATTTGTTGACGCCCACCACGATCTGCTCGCCCGATTCGATGGCCATCTGCGCCCGATACGCGCTCTCCTGGATCTCCCACTGCATGTAGCCCTCTTCGATGGCCCGCACCGCGCCGCCCATGGCCTCGATGCGCTGGATGTAGTCCCAGGCCCGGGCCTCGATCTCATCGGTCAGTTTTTCGATGGCGTAGGAGCCGCCCAGGGGATCGACCGTATCGCCTGCCCCCGCCTCGTAGGCCAGAATTTGCTGGGTGCGCAGAGCGATCTGCACCGCCTTCTCGGTGGGCAGGGCCAGGGCCTCATCCATGCTGTTGGTGTGCAGGCTCTGCGTGCCGCCCAGCACAGCGGCCAGGGCCTGCACCGTCACGCGGATGATGTTGATCTCGGGCTGCTGCGCAGTGAGGGCCGAGCCCGCTGTCTGGGTGTGAAAACGCAGCTTCCACGAACGCGGGTTCTTCGCGCCGAATTCCTCGCGCATAATGCGCGCCCACAGGCGACGGGCCGCCCGGAATTTAGCCACTTCCTCCAGAAAATAGTTGTGGGCGTTGAAGAAGAAGGAGAGCTGGCGGGCGAAGACGTCGATATCCAGGCCCGCGTCCAGGGCCGCCCGCACATAGGCCATGCCGTCGGCCAAAGTAAAAGCCACCTCCTGCACCGCATCGCTGCCCGCCTCGCGGATGTGATAGCCGCTGATACTGATGGTGTTCCATTTGGGGACTTCCTGCGCACAATAGGCGAAAAGGTCGGTGATGAGGCGCATGGAGGGCTGGGGCGGGAAGATGTAAGTGCCCCGGGCCATGTATTCCTTGAGGATGTCGTTCTGCACCGTGCCCCGCAGCTTGCTCACGGGAACGCCCTGTTTTCGGGCCACGCCGATGACCATGGCCAGCAGGATGGGGGCGGTGGCGTTGATGGTCATGGACACGGAGACCTTGTCCAGGGGGATGCCATCCAGCAGGGTTTCCATATCAGCCAGCGAGGAGATGGAAACGCCCACCTTGCCCACCTCGCCCAGGGCCATGGGATCATCCGCGTCATAGCCGATTTGCGTGGGCAGATCAAAGGCAACAGAGAGCCCGGTCTGGCCCTGCTCGATGAGATATTTATAGCGACGATTGCTCTCGGCCGCTGTGCCAAACCCCGCATACTGGCGCATGGTCCAGAAGCGGCCCCGATACATGGTGGGCTGCACCCCTCGGGTGAAGGGGTACGCGCCCGGAAAACCCAGCTTGTCCAGATAACGCCCTTCTGCGCCCTCTTCGGGCAAGAAAAACCGCTCCATGGGGATGCGAGAAGGCGTTTCGAACTGGGGTTTGCGTTCGGGAAAACGATCCAGGGCCGGTTTCAGAACCGCATCTTCCCAGCGGGCCAGGGCGTCGATGAGTTGCGATTTTTCGTCGGACATGATTCAACTACCTCGGTGATGGAGCTCGATGGATGATGTCCATTCATTGTGCCCCAATCTGTCCCTTGCAGACAAATTCGCGCCTGATATTCCCGCCGGATTGCGTGCCCGACTGGAAACTTCAACTCCGACAGCGCTCACTTAATTTCCTGAATTCGCCTCAGACCGCCGCCGCTGAATACTGAATCGCCTGAAAAAACTTTGTCTCACGCAAAGTCGCAAGGACGCAAAGGAAAACATCAAGGCTTCGCCAAGAAAATATGG
>JALSPL010000164.1 GCA_026985975.1 Anaerolineae bacterium
GACTGACCGTTTTCGCCCTCTTCCCACAGGATTTTCGCCGTTGGATGACGTAATGAGCGGCGGCGTTCGGCGCGGGGAATTAGTGATTGTCGGCGGGCAATATGGCGTTGGGAAGACCATTTTTGGTTTGCAAGTGGCCCGAAATGTCGTCCATAATGACCCAAATGCGTCAGCCATGGTCGTATGCTACGAGCATGATCGCACTCATTTACTGATGAGGTTGCTTTGTCTTGAGAGTGCAGAGCTGGCGGATAGCAGATCTAAACTCACACTGCGGAAACTATCTCAAATGCTGACCGGGCCCGCCGATGGCGTTGGTCTGATACAATATCTACGCACTTTGCCAGAGTATAAGCGGATCGTCGATATCGTGGACAGCTATGCTGATCGATTGATTTTAGTGAAAGCGAGTGGCGACACATCGGATATCAGGCGGGTTGGCGAATGGATGGAAGAGGCGGCGCCAAAAGATGAATCCAGCCATTTTTTGGTCGTTGTCGATTATTTGCAAAAAATACCTGTCGATCTCTTAAAGCTTGCTCCAGAATTGGAAGTTACAACTTTTCTGACTCAGAGCCTGAAAGAATATGCCATGTCTCTGAACATCCCTATTATCGCTATTGCGGCATCTGATCGAGATGGCCTGAAGCGCAAGCGTATGCGTTTGGATGATCTCCGAGGGAGCTCTGCGCTTCAGTATGAGGCGGATATCGGTCTTATTTTGAGCAACAAGCATAAAATCGTGAGCCGTGAACACCTGGTTTACAATTTGGTTAAGGCTGAACAAATGCGAAATTGGGTCGTATTCAGCATAGAAAAGAATCGCGCTGGACGCAATGCTATCGATCTGGAGTTTGCGTTGGATGCGGCCCACTTTCGTTTTGTCACAAAAGGTAACTTTGTCCGCGATCGTCTGGTGGATGAAAAAGTTACACTGGAGTAATAGCCATGTCCGCAACGCTTAACGACAATTCAGAAATTACACAGTGGACGCTGGATCACAAAACGACAGAGCCTTTCATCTTTCGCTCCGGCGGTTTTTTTGGCTTCGGTAAGAAGGCGTGGTCGATACGGTCTGCTGTAAAGTATATGGATCGTCATCCAGAGGATGGGATTTATCATCTGGAAAATGGCACATTGGCGATCTGGCTGGCGGAGCAACATGGCGAGGCGCTGGCGGATCTTGCCAGGGGAGCGGCGCGCAATCGCGGGATAGACGCCCGCGCCATGCTCGAGACATTTCTTATCGGAACCGGGTTGGTGCGTCGTCCGCGCTTGGCGTTAAAACCGCGGAGATTGGGGCCTGTTTATATCTTGGCCGGGCAAAAGGCTGAATTAAGTTTACGCATTCGCAAAGGAAGAGGACGCGGGCATTTATTTGGCGTATTACAGGCTGATGATTATCGCGTCAGGATTGATCCCGCCCGGTTTGGCGGTGATAAAACAGATGTCGTTGTCACCCTGGATACAGTCAATCTCCCCATCAGCGCCAAGATTCAAGAAACAAAAATTTCAATCTTGTCCAGTGCTTCTGATGACCCTATTGCTGTACCCATTCGCTATAAGGTTGTTGGCAAACCGGCGCCTTTTGAACGTTGGATCCTTCGTCCTTTTCTTGGATTTCTTTTTGCAGGACTCATAGGTGCAGCCTTGGGGGCGTTGTTTGGAAAGTCAGGGGTTTCTCTTCCTCCACAGGCCCGGCAAGTCGCTGCGCTCTCTCCGGCTGGCGGTTGGGCCGTGCTTATGGGCGTGTTTTGGGGGATATTGGGCGGGCTTCGCGGGGCTTTTCAACCTCAGCCCTGGCCAGTCGGTTACGCCCTCCGGCGGTGTTTGGTGCGTCTGTTGACATGGTTCGTCACACTTGGCGCCAGCGTTGCCATACTTCGCTACGCCTGGTTGCAGACGTCAGGATTGAATGCGTTCCCTTGGGGGCTTTCGGAAGTGGGCGTGTACCTGGCCGCTCTTGGTTTGGCTATCATCCCCGCCGCCATCGGCGAAATATGGAACGAGCGTACGACTCGCGAAGCGACGCTTGTCCAATCCAGGCAACCCCTTATCCGACGGGGCGTCTTGATCTTACTTGTGGCTTTGTCCGGTTTGTTGGCCATCGGCGCACTGCGTAAAGGTGATGTTATTATCAAGTCTTTTCAGGATATTCGGGCCACTGCTGCAGCTCAAGGATGGGGCGAAAAACGATTGCAGGAAGTGGAAAACGCCGTCAATGACTGGACCGATAAAGCCATGATTCTTTATTTTGATCATCGGGCCCCTTCCCACACCCCGACTCCCACGACAGACGAGACGATTATCCCGGACTCTTAATCATCTCTCCCTTGCACCGACATTTCAAGGTTATTTCAGGACATGATCGCTATAAAATTAGTTCTTGGGTTTGGTATTGGCGCGATTTTGGGAGCTCTTGTCTGGTTGACGTCCCGGTATTTCATCGCCGCCTATACTGACGCCGCCTCCATGGGGCAGAAGATAAGTCTGCGTGATTTTATTTCGGCTTCTGGCCTGGCGTCGGTGTTGGGCATGGCGACATGGGGAGGCTATGTCGCCTGGCGTTTGAGCGAAATCGATTTGATTATTGCGACATCGGTCACCACAGCCATTCTGCTTGTTGTCGTGTTGGTGGATTATCAAGTTCGCCGCATCCCAAACAAAATGGTGATTGTGCTGTTGCTCTGGTCAACTGTTCAACTGCTGTGGTTGGGACGCCCGTCACCTCGTTCGGCATTGCTGGGCGTTGTGGTGGGCGGCATTGCTTTTCTCCTGTTGGCCATTTTGGGACGCGGCGCGCTGGGGATGGGGGATGTGAAATTCATTGCGGCCGTGGGGGCATTGTTGGGCTATCCTCTGATCCTTTATAGCATGTTTTGGGGGATCATGTTTGGAGGATTGGCTGCTTTTTTGTTGTTGGCAACCAAACGCGCCGGGCGTAAAGATAGTTTTGCCTACGGGCCTTATCTGGCCCTGGGGGCCTGGATGATTTTTTTGGGAACAGTGAATTTGTTGCCCTGGCAGCATTAGACGCCTGCACATTCATCAATTTGAGGATATGAAAATGACACGCGCTCGACAAACCCCGTTGATTGTAAAGAACACCACGCGAAGCCGCATTCTTGTCTCGAGTGGAAAGATCGCCAATACTTTTTTCACGCGTTTCAAAGGGCTGATGGGGAGCGCTCCCCTTGAAAAAGGCGAGGGGCTGCTTATTTCTCCTAGCAACTCAGTCCATACCCACTTTATGCGATATCCTCTCGACATTCTTTACATCGATAAAGATCATCGGGTGGTGGCGATGGATGAAAGCATGAAACCCTGGCGTCTGGGACGCATTCATAGACAAGCGTGCTGTGTATTGGAATTGCCCGCCGGCGTCATTGAGTCGACGTTAACGCAGATTGGCGATCAACTTGACATCATTGGTTTCGATTGAAAAAAGATTGATCTCACGCAAAGTCACAAAGCCGCAAAGAAAAATACCAGGATTTCGCCAAGAAAAATCGGCTGAAACCCCATCATCTTTGCTGTTTTCTCTGCCGCCGCTGTTGATTCCGGCCTTTTTCAGGAGAGCCATCATTGGTTTCGATTGACAGTTTTCAAAAGCAGTGAAGCGTTTCGTTGTTGACTTAATCGGGCATGGCCAGCAGGAGTTTGCGCCGCCAGCGCCGCCAGCGGGATTGCTGACGCCGGTATTCATCGGCCAAGTCATCGGCGACAGCCAGTAGCGGTTTTTGCAGGCGGACGGTTTCGTCGTCATCCAGGCCCGGGCCCAGGGCCACGCGTGGATAGGCGATGTAGGGGCGGGGATGGAAGAAAGTGGGGCGCAACGCCCGGATGTAGGCGGCGGTGCTTTGGATTTCGGCCATGGTCTGACCCGGCAGCCCCACCATTACATAGGCCCGCACATTGACGCCATGCTTCTTGGCAGCGGCCACCACCTCGCGGATGTAGGCCAGATAGGTGCGGGCGTGAGCAACGTCGGTCACGCGCCCGATGCGCACCAGCTCCTCGGCGTCTCCCGATTCTACGCCGATTTTGATGGTGGTGCAGCCTGCCTGCGCCAGCTTTTTCAATAAAGCCGGGTCGAAATGCTCGGGCCGGGATTCGCACTCCCACGGCGTTCTGAACCCATCGGCGATGAGCCCACGAGCCACATCTATGGCCCAGGTGCGGTCGGATGCAAAAACAGGGTCGCGGGCCATGATGCGCTTGGGACCGAAAGTGCGCTCCAGCCACAGCATCTCATCCACCATATCCCGGGCGGGGCGCGGACGTTTGGATCGGCCCTGCACCCGCACATAAGCGCAGTAAGCGCAGTGCTCGTCGCAGCCGCGAGAGCCGAAGATGGTCAGAAATCCATACTTTTGCCAGGGCGTCGCATCCCAGGCCGGGCGAGGCAATTTTTGAGGATATTTGAGCAGGCCCGCGTAGTTGTGGTCCTCGGGCAGCAACTCATTGACTTTGACAACGCCCGGTTCGGGCAGTGCCCCGGTCATCAGCGTAACGAAAGCCAGCTCGGGGTCTCCCAGTAAAACATGGCTGGCGCCAGCAGCCAGCAGGTCCGCCGCATTATAGCGGGCGCCCGTTCCCAGGGCGATGACGGGCGTTTTGGGGAAGGCCGCGCTCAGGCCCGCCAGCGCCGCTTTGTCCGCCTCCAGCGTTCCCCAACTGGCGTACACGCCCAGCGCGTCGGGCCGGGCGTGGCGGATGCGGGCAATGACATCCGCCACGCTCAGGTTCTCGCCCACAGCATCGATGAGCGTCGCCTCGCGCTGCGCTGCGCGCAGGGCCGCCAGAATTACCGCCAGGGTGTGGGGTGGATAGAGAAAGCCCGTAGAAAGCGCGCCAAAGCTGGCTGTTCCCTCGCGGTTGGCCAGGGCGTCGGGGAGAGAAGGGGGATTGACAAGGGTGATTTTCATGGCAACAAGGGAATTGATCGACGAGGATTGCGCGGAGAACGGTCAGACATGGCGGCATTTTACCGCAACCTGTGATTTAATGAAACATCGGCCAACCGCCATCATATCTGCAAGAGCCGGTTTCTGCTTCTCAACCTGACAGGTTCCCGCTGCTGCGTGGGAGAGGATGGGGCGGTTGGCGGCGAACATCGTAGTAGAACGCAGCGCCGTGGCCACAGGAACCTGTCAGGTTACGCCAGGGGCGACGTCTGCGGCCGTGGCCTTATCTCTACCAGCATGAGGGCGCCTCCTGAATGAGGTTGGCAGCGTTCAGGCGCCATCGTCCTAAATTGAACCTCTGGACTACCTTTGCCAGGCCCGTTTGCCTTCACCCTGCTGCATCATCAGTTTCTGCGTTCTCGATTTTCATCGGCGCCGGCGGGCGGCCGTCCGTGACGCATGTTCTGAAAATAGGCCCGAAGCAACTTCGCATTCAATTTGTGTGCATTACGTGCATTATATGCAGGCATTTTGATGCAAGTGCCGGTGAAAGCTGTGTAAAACAACTCAATTCGCGCAGTGCGATGCAATCAATGCAGATTCAGCGCAAAATATGATCTAGATCATACAGAGCGTGACATCTATACAATATAGTGTACTGTAAATCACAATTGATTTCATGTATTCACATAAGCGGATTTCCGGTCTTTCCCCGACACACTCCTTGCACGATAGCCATGCTAAATGAACGAATGCGGGAGGAAATCAACCTTCTGCACGCCCGTATGTGCAGCGGCATCGCCGATCCGGTGCGCATCGCCTTGCTTTATGAACTTTCTCAGGGGCCGAAAAATGTCAGCGCCTTGGTGGCGGATCTGGGACTTCCCCAGTCTTCCATCTCGCGCCATCTGCGGGTTTTGCGGGATAGACATCTGGTGCGATGGCGACGCGAAGGAGCCATGGTCTATTATGAATTGACAGACGAACGGGTGATCGAGGCGCTGGATGTGCTGCGCGACGTGCTCTATGGTCGCCTGGAGCGTCGGGCGAATCTGGTGCAGGCCGCCCGCACCAAACATTGACGCGCCTTGCTATCCCCCACACACATTTCATCCTTTTCCCTACAACATCTCTTCACCCACACCGAGAGGAGGAAAATGAAAAGACGCCACTTGTTCATGCTGAGTCTGGCCCTGGCCCTTTTCATAGCGATCATGGCCCCTTTGTTCATGTTCAGCACGCAAGAGGCCCAGGCCCAATGCGGGTCGCAGGCTTCTTCCTGCAAAGATTGCCATGAAACCCAGGGCGCGATGCCGGTCAACAACAATGGCGATTGGCACACCCAGCACAGTTTTGGCGATTTTTGCGAATTTTGCCACGCCGGCAATGTGCAAGCCAAGGAAAAGGACGCGGCCCACACCGGTCTGGCTGCGCCCCTGGGCGATGTGAAGGCCAGTTGTCAGACATGTCATCCCGATGATTTCATGGATCGGGCCCAAACGTACGCCGCCACCCTGGGCGTGGAGCTGGGCGCAGGGGGAAGCAGCGGCGGCGGTGGCGCCAGCAGCAGCGATGCCAGCGGAGGCGGCGGCGACGCTGGCGGGGGAGGCGCTTCGAAAGCGGTGGCCCCGGGCGCAGCAGCCCTGCCCGGAGGCGAGGAGATCGATTTCAATATCCTGTACGAAGAAAAAACATCCCCGCCCACCGGCAATCGCGGCAATCTCATCCTGCTGGGACTCATCGCCCTCACCGCTCTGGCCTTCGCCGCCCTCATCATCAAGCTGGAAGATATCCCCAATCGCCTGGCGCGCTGGTATCGGGAAAATATCCTGGCCTATCAGCAGCAGGCCGCGGCCGCCGAGGCGCCGGGCACGGGGCAGGTGGCCATGCCCAGCCTGGACGAACTCGCCGGAGGCCTGCCTGAGGTCATGCCCGAAACCATTGCCGTCGAGCTGCAAGGATATCCTGAATTGCAGCAACTCTGGCCGGCATTGCAGCGCTTGCATCCGCGTACGCTGCGGGCCCTGGCCACGCTGTTGCAACAAAATCCCTTTGGCGAAAAGGCCATACAGGCCCTGGCGCGGCTGGACCCGCAATTGCTGGACAATGTGCGCCACCTGAAAAAGGAAGATCGCCTGTTGTTGCAAGCCCTGGTGGAAGAGTTGTAATCCCACCCCATTGCTCCTGCGGGAGGACATTTTATGAAATGGATCATCGCACAATTGCGTAAAGAAAGCTGGTCGCCCTACACCTCCGGCGCCATGCTGGGGCTGGTGGTGGTGTTTTCGGTGTGGCTGACAGGCCACAGCCTGGGGGCCTCCGGCTCTTTCGAAAATGTGGCTGGCGGCCTGCTCAAGGTCATCAGCCCCCAGGCCGCGGATACTCTTTATTGGAAGCACATCATGCCCGCGGGCATTAGCTGGCAGGTCTATCTGCTCATCGGCGTCTTTTTGGGCTCGCTGGCAGCTTCGCTGCTTTCGAGCAGCTTCAAACTTTCGGCCAATCCCGACTTCCAATGGCGGGCGGTGTGGGGGCCGCAAGCCTGGAAACGCTGGCTGGCCGCGTTCGTGGGCGCCATCATCCTGGAATATGGCGCAGGCATCGCTGGCGGCTGCACCAGCGGTCTGGCCATCTCTGGCGGCGTCGCCCTGGCCCCGGCCGCGTTCATCTTCATCACCGGCATGTTTATTTCTGGCATTCTGGTCACCATGCTCATTTACCGGAGAAAATTCTAACCATGAACGATATTCTGGCAGCAATTCTGATTGGTTTCGCTTTTGGCTGGTCTTTGCGCAAGTCGGGCCTTACCAAATATCACAAAATCGTCAACGTTTTCCGCTTTACCGATCTCACCGTGCTCAAATATATGCTGAGCGCGTTGGTGGTGGGCATGACCGGACTCTTCCTGCTGGATGGCATGGACGCCATCAAGCTGGCGGTGAGCACCCCCACTTACATGGCGGGCAATCTTATCGGCGGGCTCATCTTTGGCGGGGGCATGGCCCTCGCCGGATTCTGACCAGGCACCTGCGTCGCCGGTGGCGGCCAAGGTCATTTGGATTATCTCATTCCCGGTCTGTTGGGATTCCTCAGCGGAGCGATTCTTTTCGGTCTCACTTATCAATCGGTTTATCCCGCCATCTCCAAGATCGCCAACCTGGGCAATGTGACGCTGCCCGAGGCGCTGCATGTCAACCCCTGGCTGGTCATCATCTTCTTTGCCGAAATCAGCCTGCTGCTCTTCTACTGGTTGGCCCGCAAAGGCGATCCTCGCAAGGATGTCATTCAGGAGTCGTGATATGTCATCAACCCCCCATCCCGAGATATCTGCGCAATCATCGCCCGACTCGGCCTGGCCCTACATCACCCGTCGTCGTTTTTTGGGGGTGATGGGGGGCGCGGCCACCGCGCTCATCTTCTCCCAAAAACCTGATATCCCCTTGCTCACGTCCGAGATGGCTCCCGCCTACGAAGGGCATCGGCCGCCCACTCAATATGAGGTGGTGCACACCTTGTGCGAGCAATGCGTGTGGCGCTGCGGCGTGCGGGCCAAGGTGAAGGATGGCCGCGTCTTCAAGCTGGATGGCAATCCTCATCACCCCCACGCCAAGGGCAAGCTGTGTCCGCGGGGGCAGGCGGGCATCGCCACCCTCTATGATCCCGACCGCCTGCAATATCCATTGATTCGGGCGGGCGAACGGGGCGGCGGCAAATGGAAGCGGGTGAGTTGGGAAGACGCGTTGGATTATGTGGCTTCTCGCATGTTGGAGATCAAGGAAAAATATGGCCCCGAAGCCATGATCTTCAGCACCACCCACAATCTCATCCAGACCCAATTCGAAAATCTGCTCAAGGCCTATGGCTCGCCCAATTATGGCACCCAGCGTTCGTTGTGCTTCAACGCCATGATTCTTTCCAATCTGATGACTTACGGGTTGGAGGAGCCGGGCCGCGACTACAGCTCCGCCCAATACATCATCCTCACGGGGCGGAATCTGATGGAGGCTATCTCCAATTCGGAGACGCAAGACCTGGTGGCGGCCATCGCCCGCGGGGCCAAGGTGGTGATGTTGGATCCCCGCTTCACCAAGACCGCGGCCAAGGCCAGCGAATGGCTGCCCATCAAACCGGGAACCGACCTGGCCTTCCATCTGGCCCTCATCCATGAGATCATCGAAAACGAGATGTATGATGAGGAGTTCGTCCAGAATTACACCGTGGGGTTCGATGAGCTGAAGTCGGCGGTCAGCGGCTATACGCCCGAATGGGCCGCCAGCAAGTGCGAAATTCCGGCGGACGCCATTCGCCGCATCGCCCGCGAGTTCGCGCTGGCTGCGCCCCACGCCTTTGCGCATCCCAACTGGCGCACCAGCAATTTCCTCAACTCCTTCCAAACCGAACGGGCCATTGCCATCCTCAACGCGCTGGTGGGCAACTGGAATCAACCCGGCGGGTTGGTGGGCGGCGGCGGGGGCGAAGGCGAGGGCCTGGGAACCATTCCCCAGCCTCCCTATCCCCGGGTTTCGGCCCTGCGCCTGGATGGCGTGCCCTGGAAATATCCCCTGGTGCCTTTCAAGCTGGGCGTCTTCCAGGAGCTGCGGGATAATATCTTGCGGGGCGATCCCTATCAGGCCAAGGGCTGGTTCATCTATCGCCAAAATCCCCTCAATTCCCTGCCCGAACGGCGCAAGACCATCGAGGCTTTCAGCAAGCTGGAGTTCATCGTCACCATCGATATCAGCATGAACGACACCGCCTGGTTCAGTGATGTAGTGCTGCCCGAAGCCACCTATCTGGAACGCTACGATCCGCTGGCGGTGGTGGGGGATAGCGTATTCATTCGCCAGCCGGTGGTGGCGCCCATGTATGAAAGCAAGCCGGGATTGTGGATCTTCAAAGAGTTGGGCGAACGTTTGGGCCTGGGCGATTATTTCCAGTATCAGGATGAGGAGGATTATCTGCGCAAACAGCTCGAACCTCTGGGCGTGACTCTGGAGGAGCTGAAGGAGCTGGGGCATTTCCCCATGCCGCGCGGCGAAAGTGCGGCGGGCGAGGAGGAGACGCCCGCCCTGAGCTGGAATACGCCTTCGGGCAAGGTGGAGCTGGCCAGCGAGGTGTTGCGCAATTCCGAATTTCCGCCCACGCCCATCTGGGAGGAGCCGCCCGCCGCGCCCGCGGATCAGTTCTATCTGCTCACGGGCAAGGTGGCGCAACACACCCAGTTCGCCACCCAAAACAACTGGCTGCTGCACGAACGCGTGCCCGACAATCCCCTGTGGATTCATCCCGATCCCGCGCGAGACCGGGGCATCGAGAGCGGAGATGAAGTCTGGGTGGAAAGTCCGGGCGGGCGGGTGAAGACCGTGGCCCTGGTCACCGAACGCATCCGCCCCGATTGTGTTTATATGACGCCCGGTTTCGGCAAGGTGAGCAAGGGCATGTCCCTGGCTTATCGAGCGGGCGTCAGCGATTCCGATCTCCACCTGAGTTTCATCGATGAAATCAGCGGCTCTCAGGCGCTTTCTCAAACCACTGTCACCGTCACCAAGGCATAGAACTATGACGACGAATCTCAAAGGAATGCTCACCCACATCGAACCGCCCAAGCCCAACCCCCAGGCGGGCCGCCGATGGGCTTTCGTCATCGAACCGGACCGATGCATCGATTGCGAGGCGTGCATGGTGGCCTGTTCGGTGGAAAATCAGGTGCCGGTGGGCCATCATCGCAACTGGATCGCCCACCGCGAAAAGGGGAAATTCCCCTACCTGAGCCTGCACTTCGAACCGGAAAACTGCCACCATTGCAGCAATCCCCCGTGCGAGATGGTGTGCCCCACCGGAGCCACCTTCCGCCGGGAGGATGGGCTGGTGCTCATCAATTATGACGATTGCATCGGCTGCCGATATTGCATGATGGCCTGCCCGTATGACGCCCGTTATTTCGATGAAGATCGAGGCGTGGTGGATAAATGCACTTTCTGCGTGCATCGTCTGGATGCCGGA
Source organism: Anaerolineae bacterium (assembly GCA_026985975.1). Classification (GTDB taxonomy): domain Bacteria; phylum Chloroflexota; class Anaerolineae; order J102; family J102; genus M2005. The sequence continues at coordinate 10,911 of JALSPL010000164.1, forward strand.
CAGCCGCCCGCGTGTGTGGAAACCTGCATCGGCGGCGCCCGCCACTTCGGCGATATCAACGATCCCGAAAGCGAGGTGGCCAAACTGCTGGCCAGGCACGAGGTTTATGTCCGCTATGCCGAAGCGGGCACCGGTCCCGCCATCTTCTACATCATGGACTAAAGGAGTGCATCATGGAACATGGACACACCGTTTTCGAATGGGGCCTGTTGGTGGTCATCTATCTTTACACCGCGGGCATTAGCGCCGGCATGTTCGCCACCTCGGCCTTTGCCACTTATGTGGGTGGCGGACGCTATCGCCGCATCGCCCGTCTGGGCGCGCTCCTGGCGCCCTGGCCATTGGCTCTGGGACTGGGGATGTTGGTGTTGGATTTAGGACGCCCCCTTTATTTTTGGAAACTTTTTGTCACGATTCAGCCCACTTCGCCCATGTCCATCGGCAGTTGGCTGCTGAGTCTGTTCATGCTGGTGGCGATGATCAATCTTATCCTGTGGCTGCCCCGACCCTGGCGCAATCTCATCAAATTTCCCCATAGCCGGGCCGATGTGCGGGATCGCCTGCGCTGGCAACCGTTGACCGCGCGCATGGTGCGCATGGGGCGCGGCGTTGTTGCGGCCATTGGTTTTCCTCTTTCTTTGGGAGTGGCCATGTACACCGGTATCCTCCTGGGCGCGATTCCGGGGCGTCCGTTTTGGAATACGCCCATGCTGGCGCAGCTCTTCCTTTTTTCCGCCATGTCCACGGGCGTGGCTGCGCTGCTTTTGGTGGCGGCGCTGTGGGGCCGCATCTCCGATCCCCACGAACTGGCCCACGAACGCCACATGCTGGTTTCCATGGATGTGGTGCTGATTCTCATGGAGTTTTTCATCATCATTCCCTTTTTCCTGCATCAGGCCCTGAACACCCGCAGTTCCGCAGAATCGTTGAATCTGGTGATGGGCGGGCCCTACACTGCGCTGTTGTGGGGCGGCGTCATCAGCCTGGGGCTGTTGCTGCCCCTGCTCATCGAAGGGTATGAGCTGTATCCCGTGGCGTTGAAGGAAGGAGCGGTCAAGTATAACCGGCTGTTGGGCGGGCTCAGCGGCTTGCTGGTGCTCATCGGCGGCTTCCTGTTGCGTTATGTTTTCGTCTACGCAGGCCAGCTTTCCCATTTTCTGCCTGTTTTGCCTCGCTGAAGAAGGTGCGGCGCACTTCCGAAGTGCGACGCATCTGCCACCTGAACCCTTCCCACCCTCTCTGGAGATGATTATGAAACGTTTTGTCATCGGGATGGCGCTGCTCTTATTGGCTCTGGGCCTGGGAGGCTGCGCTCGCAGTACGCCCACGCCCCAAATCATTATCGTCACGCCCACTCCCATCCCCTCTCCTGCCACCCAAAACGCCTCTGTGTTCATCCCTGAACTGGGTCGGGGGCAGCAGGTTTTCATCGATCAAAAATGTGTGGCCTGCCATGGCTTCAAGGCGGAAGGAGGCATAGGCCCGGCCCTGGCGCATCTCGACATGTCCTTTCCCGTATTCCTGGAACAGGTGCGGGCGCCGGCCGCGCCCATGCCGGGCTACGATGTTTTTATGGTCACAGAAAAGGACGCCTACGACATTTACGGCTGGCTACGTTCGCTGCCGCCCGCACCCGTCACCTCCGCGCCCACTGCCACTGCCATCGATCTCGAAGAATGCGAGGATATGAATGGCATGACCCTGTGGATCACCTTCCATTGCGATGATTGCCACGGCGTCTTTGCCCAGGGCAGCTTCAATGGCCCCCCTCTGGCGCAGATCAGTCAGCCTCTGGAGGAGGAGCTGGCGCGGATGCGGGCCACCGGCGATCAGATTCCCGAACATCGCGCCGACCGCATGAATGACAAGTTGTTCGGCCGCCTGTATGACTGGTTGCGCACCGGCGCGGGCATCGGCGAAGGCGAATGCGCGCCCCAATGAGGAGAATGAGCATGAAACGAGCGTTGATTCTGCTGATTTTGTTATTGCTTCTTACCGCAGCGGGTTGCATAGGGCGCGCCATTCAGCCGGCGCCGCCCACGCCCACGGCCACGCCCGCATCCGCACTGAATCTGGCTCCGCCCGCTGTGGCCAATGGCCAGAGTCAGTTCCAAAAGCATCAGTGCGTCAGTTGTCACGGGCCGCAGGCCGCGGGAGGCGTGGGCCCGCAACTGGCCCGCACCACCCTGGATTTTCCTCATTTCCTGGAAAAAGTGCGCAACGCCATTCCGCCCAAACCGGCCTACAGCCCCCAGGAGCTGCCCGACCAGGATGTGTATGACATCTACGCCTGGTTGCAGCAAATCCAGGCGGGAGCCAAGCCCACACTGATCGCGCCCCCCGCGGTGCAGGTGCAACCAGGTCAAGAGACATTGCCCGACGGCCCCATCTTGGGCATGAGTCTGTGGACGGGCCTCCGCTGCGATGGTTGTCATGGGGCCTTTGCCCAGGGGGCGGCTCAAGCGCCGGCGCTGGCGGGCCTCAGCTATCCCTACGAACGGGAGCGGGCCAAGATGCGCCAAACGGCCGCTGAAATCCCCGAGCACAGCGCCGATTTCATCCATGATGTGGTGCTCAAGAGGTTGTATCAATGGCTGCAACAGGGCGCGCAACCCCTGGGCGGATGCTAGGAATGAAGAAACATCCCGCCGCGCCTTTCCGGGGGGTGGGAGATGCCTGTCGGAAAAACTCCACACACACATAACGACAGGTTGCCCCAACGCCCTCTTCTCCCACCTCCCGAAAGGTTAGAGTCTACATGAATTTTCGCAAAAGCCTGCGCTGGCGCCAGCGTCAAAGCATTTTCTACGCCCTCCATCCCCCGCAATTGCCGGCCGAAACCTTGCAGCTGCGCTACACCTGGGGCCTGGGGGGCGTTAGCGTCCTGGCGCTGGTGGTGACCGCCCTCAGCGGCGTCTTGCTGGCTTTTTATTACACCCCCACGCCCGAACAGGCCCATGCTTCGCTAACCCTGGTGGAAGACCTGGCGTTTTGGGGCGGTTGGCTGCGGGCGTTGCACTATTGGGCGGGACAATTGCTGTTGGTCGCGGCCACGCTGCATCTGGCCAGGGTGCTCTTCACCGGCGCTTTGCAGGCGCCGCGGCGTTTCAATTGGCTGGTGGGCGCGGGCCTGCTTCTGCTCATCTTGCTGTGGGATTTCAGCGGCTACGCCCTGCGCTGGGATGCCCAGACCTACTGGGCCTTGCAGGTGGGCGCAGAGCTGGTGCGCGCCATCCCGGGCGTGGGGCACCAGCTTTATCTGCTGCTGATGGGGGATGTGCGTCTGGGCGCGCCCGCTCTTTTGCGCTTTTACGCCTGGCATGTGCTGGGTTTCAGCCTGCTGGCCGGATTTGGCGTGGTGTATCATCTTTTTCGCCTGCGGGTGGATGGCGGCTTATCCCGCCCCCCAAAACAGGCGCCTGGCCCGCGACGTTTTGTTCCCAAGGAGCGGCTTTTCGAGCGAGAGATCGTAGCGGGATTATTGATCCTGGCTGCGCTTTTTCTGCTGGCGTTGCTCGCGCCCGCGCCCCTGGAGCCGCCCGCAGATGTGACTGCGCCGCCCGAGGTGGTGCGGGCCCCCTGGTTCTTCCTGTGGGTGCAAACGCTGTTGCGCTGGCTG
>JALSPL010000165.1 GCA_026985975.1 Anaerolineae bacterium
CGCTTTACTTGCGCATTTCATTCCGGGACTGGGGGCGGAAGGCGTCGTATGGTTGCAGGCATTGATTTTTGGCTTCACCGCGGCCATGACCGAAGAGCTGGCCCGCTACTCCATACTGCGCAACAATCTGAAAGAAGCCCGCAGTTGGAAGGCGGCGTTGATGTACGGGGCCGGGCATGGCGGTTTCGAGGCCATGATTCTGGGGCTGCTGGCCGGATTGACCGTGGTCAATATGATCGCCCTGCAAAACAATCCCGAGGCTCTGAACGCCCTGCCAGCGGACAAGCTGGCGCTGGTGCAGCAACAAATGACCGCCTTCTGGACCACACCCTGGTATCTGGCTCTGATGGGGGCGGTGGAGCGCATTTCGACGCTGATCATCCAGATCTCGCTGGCCGTCATCGTCATGCAGGTCTTCTTGAAAAAGAACAAAAGCTGGCTGTGGGCGGCCATCGGCTGGCACTGGTTTGTGGACGCCGTCGCCGTTCTCAGCGCTGCCCGTTTCAGCATCCCCATCACCGAGCTCATCATCGGCGTGCTGGCTCTCACCAGCCTCATGATCATCTTCTACTTTCGCCCGACGCCGCCGGAAGATGAGTCGCCGCCCGAAAGCGAAAAGCCCCGCGATCCGATCCCGCTGGAGGCGCTGAACTTCAGCCCGCCCACCGACAAACTGGACGATTCGCGCTATCGCAGCTCATGATTCACACCCGGGATCTCACCCGTATTTTTGAACGACCGAAAGCCGCTCCGCTGACCGCGGTGGATGGGTTGAACATCGACGTCGCCCGCGGGGAGATTTTCGGCTTTCTGGGACCCAACGGCGCCGGCAAGACCACTACCATCCGCATGTTGAGCGCGCTGATCCGGCCCAGCGCCGGCGAAGCGGTGGTGAATGGTTACCGCGTGGGCGAACAGAACGCCGAAATCCGCGGCAGCGTGGGCCTGCTCACCGAGACGCCGGGCATGTACGATCGGCTCAGCGCCGAGTATAACCTGCGGTTATTCGCCCAGCTTTATGGCGTGGCAGACGTGGCCGGGCAGGTGGAAAAATATCTGACCATGATGGGGTTGTGGGAGCGGCGCGGGGATGTTGTGGGCGGTTTCTCCAAAGGGATGCGCCAAAAGCTGGCGCTGGCGCGGGCGCTGCTGCACGAACCCGAACTGGTTTTCCTGGATGAGCCCACCGCGGGCCTGGATCCCGAGGCAGCGCATATGGTGCGAGACTTTATTCTGGAACTGAAGTCGCAGGGGCGCACAGTCTTTCTCTGCACGCACAATCTGGACGAGGCGGATCGGCTGTGCGACCGCATCGCCGTGTTCAAGACTCGGCTGCTGGTGGTGGATACGCCCGCCAATCTGCGGCGTAAGCTGTTCGGGCGGCAGATCGTTTTCCATCTGACAGGCGATGCTGCCGGGTTTGCCGACGCCGTGCGGGCCTACCCCTTCGTGCAGGACGTCCGGGCTATCGAGAACAAGCTGCTGGTGCGGCTGGATGACCCCGACAGCCAGAATCCTGTCCTGGTGCGGGCGCTGGTGAGCGCCGGGGCGGACGTCCGCTTCGTGGGAGAATTACGCTATTCGCTGGAAGACATCTATCTGCAACTCATGGAGCAAAGCAAATGAAGACCCTCTTCCTCACCGGCGCCAATCGCGGCATTGGCCTGGCCATCGTCAACGAAGCCGTGAAACGCGGCTACGCCATCTTCGCGGGCTGTCGTCATCCGCAAAAAGCCGCCGACCTGCAACGGCTGGCCTCGGAAAATCCCGACCGCGTGATCCCCATCGCCATCGACGTCACCGACGCCGCCAGCATCGAACGCGCCCGGGATGATGTGAGAAAAGCAACCGGGGCCATCGACTTGCTGATCAACAATGCCGGGGTCTTTCCTCATGGCGAGCGCATCGAAAATCTTGACCCCGAGACCATGTTGCACACATTTCATGTCAACGCCGTGGGCCCGATGATCGTTGTGCAGAAATTTCTGCCCCTGCTCCGGGCCAGCCAGCAGGCCAAAATCCTCAACATCACCTCCCAACTGGGGTCCATCAGCCTGCACATGAGCAACCACTACAGCTACAACAGCAGCAAGGCGGCGCTGAACATGCTCACCCGCATCCTGGCGTCCGAACTGCGGCCCGCGGGCATTCTGGCGGTGGTGGTGCATCCTGGTTGGGTGCAAACGGATATGGGAGGAACCGCTGCGCCCCTCCGTCCTTCTGAATCCGCCCAGGGCATCCTGACCCTGGCCCAGCGCCTGACCCTGGCCGAATCGGGCGAATTCTTCACCTGGGAGGGGCGCAAACACCCGTGGTGACAGGATGATCTCACACATCAATCATTCACACATTCATCACGCACTCCTGACCTCATCCGCCCAGGCCTCCTTTCAATCCCCATGAATTTTCGAGCGATCATCATCCTCATTCGCAAAGAATGGGCCGAGCTGTACCGAAACACGCTGCTGCTGGGATCGGTGCTGTTCATGCCTCTGCTCTTTGCCGCCATCCCCATCATCATGCTGTGGGGCATGGGGGATCTCGCCGCGGACGCCATGGGAGGGCTGGGCGGAAATCTGCCGCAGCAGATCACAAAAATGTGCGGCGATCTCTCGCCGGGCGCTTGCAGCATGGCCTTTTTCATGGCCCAGTTCAATACCATGTTCATGTTCATCCCCATCATCCTCCCCAGCACCATCATCCCTTACGCCATCGTGGGAGAGAAAACGCAGCGCAGCCTCGAACCTCTGCTGGCCACGCCCATCTCGACGCTGGATTTGCTGTTGGCCAAGGCCCTGTCCGCCATCATTCCCGCCATCGCCGCCACCTGGCTCTCGTTCCTCATCTATGCCATCGCCACCTGGGCGTTACTGCCCGATAAGGCCATCTTCGCCGTGATTTTCCAATCCTTGTGGCTGTTCGCCATTTTCGTCGTGGGCCCGTTGTTGGCGCTGCTGACCGCAGACCTGGCCCTGATGGTGTCTTCGCGCAGCACCGAACCCCGGGCCGCACAGCAAGTGGCGGGCCTGGTGGTGCTGCCGCTGGTGCTGTTGCTGCTGGGGCAGATGTCGGGCATGCTCTTGATCACCCCCGCTTTTGTACTCCTAATCGGCCTGGCGGCGCTGCTCCTTGACATCATTCTCACCTATCTTGCCGTTCAGGTCTTCGACCGCGAAGCCATCCTCACCCGCTGGGCGTGATGCCAGGGTAAATGCTATCCGTTCCCGCTCCCAGGAGTCGAGCAGGAGCGCATGAGCAAGATATTACAGCGCGAATTATGCAATGAAGTGCAAAACGCATCACATCATGAACATGTCAAAACGCTCTCACAAATTCCTGCTGCTCCTGATAACGCTGGCCGCGGGCTTGCTGCTGACGCCCGCATTGGCCCAGACGCCGGAACTGCATTTGCGCCTGAGCCGCGATTGGGGCTACGGCGGCCCAAACGGCGATATCCAGGGCGTCTTCAGTTTTCATATCACGGGCACCGAAGATCTGACCGCTGTCGAATTTTACATCGATGAGACCCTGGCGGGCCGGGTGGACGCGCCGCCCTGGAAGCTTCGCTTCAGCACCGATGATTATCCCCTGGGTCTGCACAAACTCTATGCCGTCGGATACGCCCCAGATGGCCGGACGCTCAAATCCAATGTCATCGTACAGAACTTCGTGCCAGCCAGCGCCGCCTGGTCGTTCATCATCAAATTCACAATTCCCTTCCTGCTAATAACCCTGGGCGTCCCCGCCTTGCTGTACTGGATTGATCGCAAGCGCAATCCCGACAAATACAGCGGCCATGGCGGCGCATTCGGCGGCGCTGTGTGTCCCAAATGCGGCTGCCCTTTCCCCCGGCATTGGTGGGGGTTGAATCTGGGCGGCAAAAAATATGATCGCTGCCCGCATTGCGGTAAGTGGAGCATGGTGGGCCGGGCCAGCAAGACAGAATTGAAACAGGCGGCTTTCGATTGCGGTCTGGAAAAGCCGCCCATTAACGCGCCGGCCTCTCGTCCGGAAGACGATCTGCACAAACGGCTGGATGACTCCCGTTATTTCCCGCGGGACTGAGCCATTTGTGGTTTCCGGGGCCTGCCTGGCTCTGAATGTATCGCGTTCGGGCAGGCGTTGTGCTAAAATGGAGTCTCGCAATCCCGTACATAGCCCCTCTTTCCAACACATCATTCTATGCCCCGCAGCCGCGTAAAACAACGTCTGAATTCCTGTAGTTCCATTGTCGTCGCCCTGATTCTATTGATCATTGTTTTGTCATTGGTTTATCTGAATGGGCGGGGCCAGACGGCGGCAACCGCTCCTGCGCCCTCGGCGCCGCCCACCTTTATCAGCCGGGCGGCGCTGGATCTGGCCCCCACGCCCGCGCTACCCTTCGATTTGCCCGATCTGCCCACCTTCACCCCCACGCCCACCATCACGCCCACGCCCACGCTGACGCCCACCCCCACGCCCACGCCGTTGCCCACCTATGTGGCCGAGATCATCGGTGAGCTGGTGAATCTACGCAGCGGGCCCGGCAGTGATTACGAGGTGTTGACTATCATTCCCCTGGGCGACGAAGTGGAGCTGGTCGGCAAAACAGCAGACGGAGAATGGATCCTGGTCCGCACCAATGAAGGCCAGGAGGGGTGGATTTATCGCGAGTTATTGCAGCCGGAGACGGACGCGAAGATGGCAGTGCTGACGCCGCCGCCCACGCCCACGCCCGGCCCGCCCCAAATCATCGTCGAGCTGGCCAATCTGCGCAGCGGCCCGGGAGCGGTTTACGATCTCATCACCATGCTGCCGCAGGGCGCCATCTTCGTGCCCGAAGCCCGAAATGAGACGGGCGACTGGGTGTATGGGGCTACGCCCGAGGGAGAGACCGGCTGGCTGTACACCGCCTTGCTCAGCGAATTCAACTACATCAACAGCCTGCCCCAGCGCCCGCCGCCGCCCACGCCCACCCCGGGCCCGGCCACGCCGACCGCTTCGACTACTGTGCATCTGGCCGCCCCGGCCGCCGCGCCTGCGGGCAATGCGCCGCCCCTGGTTTTGGCCAATTACTTCGCCTGGTATGACGCCTCAGGCTGGGATGCCTGCAATATCAGCGCCGGAGATCGCCCTCTCCGGCGTTATCATTCTGACGATCCCGCAGCCATCGCCCGGCATGTGAATCTGGCGCTGAACGCAGGACTGGATGGTTTCACCATGCAGTGGGTGGGGCCCGGAGACCGCACCGATGGCAATTTCGCAGCGCTGCTGAGGCAATCCGCGGGCAAGTCCTTCTACAGCACCGTCGTCTTTTTGCGACACATCTGGCCCGGAGCCACCCAGGCCAACACCCGCGACGCCCTCGGCTATCTCATCAACACCTATAGTGGAGACCCCAACTTCCTGCGTATCGACGGTCGTCCAGTCATCTTTTTCACTGACGTCTATCGCATTCCCACTGCGGGCGGGCAATCAGCGCAACAGGCCTGGGCCAGCTTGCGGGCGCAGAAGGATCCAAACCACGCCACCATCTGGATTGCCGAAGGCCTGGATCCCAGCTTTTTGTCCGTTTTCGACGGCCTGTGGGTTTACAAAGTCTTTCACGCCGATTATCCCAATGATTACCTCAAGGCGTCGATGTGGGCGGCCCGCACCCGCGCCTACGGGGCCGACAAACTCTGGATCGCCACCATCAGTCCCGGCTGGGATGATCGCAACGCCGGCTGTCGTCCCGACATCCGCGTGCCCTCCCAACCCTTTGTCAAGCCGCGCAACGATGGCGCGACCTATCGAGCCACCTTCGACGCCGCCATGCAAAGCAATCCCGATCTGCTATGGGTGAACAGCTTTAACGAGTGGGTGGAAGGAACCTATATTGAACCCAGCCAGTATTACGGGGATTTTTACCTGAATCTGACGCGGGAAATGACCACGCGTTTCAAGAGCCGCTGATCGTCGCGAAACCTGACAGGTTCCCGTCGCCTTGTTGGAGACTGGAAACAACTTCACGGGCCTTCAGCTTTGCTGAAAACAGGAAACGGCGGCAAAAGGAACCTGTCAGGTTGGGATGATGATGCAAAAATCTAGAAAGGCAAATCCTCTTCAGCGACGGCCGGCCCTTCCTTGAAAACCTCAGCGCCGCCGCCACCCGCTTCGCCGCCGCGACCACCCAAAAAGCGGACATTCTGCGCCGTGAGCTCCAGCGTGGCCCGAGGCTCATTCTCCTGCCCCATCCAGGCGCTGGCGTCGACTTCGCCTTCCACCAGCACCAGGCGTCCTTTGCTCAGATACTGATTACAAAGCTCGCCCAGCTTGCGCCAGGCCTTGACCCGAAACCAGGTGGTTTTTTCATGCTGCTCACCATCCTGGCCCTTCCATTTGCGGCTGACCGCCACCGAAAACGTGGTGACCGGCACGCCGCTGGGGGTGTACCGCATCTCGGGATCACGCCCCAGATGTCCGACAATAACTGTGTGTTGATACATTTTCGCCTCCTGCACGACTGATGCTTGCGGGTATGAAAGAAAAAACTACACGTGCGAGTATAACGGTGAAGATGGCCTTTTGTCAAAAGCCCACGAACGCATGTTCCCTATGCGATATCGCGCTTCAAATCGCTTCTTCGGGCAACATTTCCCAGACGCCTTCCAGCCAGGCCGACGCAGCCATCAACAACGATTCCTTGCGATCATTGCTCAGCAGCAACACCAGCATCTCATCCTCGCCCGCTGCGATTTCATCAATCACTGCGCCATTTTGCGTATGCCGCGCCAATGTTTCGCCGATGTCATCCAGCCCGACGATGGGATCGCTAGTCTCATCCACAGCCACAGACGCACCGTAAAGCTCCAGCTTGGTCTGATTGGCCAAATATAGATCAACATCCACAAATACTCGGGTTCTGTCGGTGACGGGCTGCTCCAGACTGTCATCCACCAGTGAGCGATCCCACACGACGATAGCGGTGATAGGCGCGCCCTCCAGCGTCACCATATCCTCCCAGATTTCGTCGGTAAGTTTGAAATGCAAGTCTGCCATGATTTTCAATGCCAGGGTGAGACAACGATGTTTTGTCCAGCATAGCACGCGAAACAGCGCATGTCAATGACTTTGGCGCTTTTTCTCCCAATTTCGCCGAGCCGCGGCGATGGCGGTGAGCTGCGCCCGCAGTCGCTCTTCATCGCTGCCCGCCAGAGCATCCCGCAACTCGGTGAGACGCCCCACAAAATCATCCGTCGCTTCCAACACCGCCCACCGATTGGTGAGCAGAATGTCCATCAACATTCGCACATCGGAAGCAGCCACGCGCGAGCTGTCGCGAAAGCCGCTGGCCGCCACATCCCAGACAGCAGGATCGGTCTCGGCCACGCCCATGACATAACTGACCAGGCCCGCTGCGCTGAGATAGGGCAAATGGCTGATGGCCGCCACCAGACGATCGTGCCGCTGCGGCTCCAGCAGCAAGGGCCGGGCGTGGATGAAGTCGACCATCTCCTGGGCCAGCGAAAATGCGGCGGGCGCAGTGCGGGGCAGAGGGCAAAGCACGAAGGTGCAATCCCGATACAAACCGGGCTGGGCCGCAGCCAGGCCCGCTGTCTCTTTGCCGCACATAGGATGCCCTCCCACCCCTTGCACATGATCGGGCAGGGCGGCCAGCGCCCGGCAGATCTCGGTCTTGGCGCTGCCCATATCCAGCAACACGCCGCCCGGCTTCATCTGCGGCCCCAGCTTCGCGATCTGGCGCAGAATGGTGCGCACGGGCGTGGCCAGCACCACCAGATCAGCCGCAGCCACAACCGCCTCGGCGTCCAGCGTAGCGTCATCCACGCAGCCGCTGGCCTCGGTCTCGGCTACAGCCTCGGGCCGGCGCACCACGCCGGTGACGCGGCGGCAATGCCCCCGCAAATCGTACCCCAGCGAAGCGCCCATCAGTCCCATGCCCACGATAACGACATGGGCATCTTTCAGTTGGGGAATAAAAACAGAATCATCCATGATTACAAAGTTCGGCCCAAAGCGCTCGCCAACACCCGCAGATCATCCATCAGCGCCTGAAAACGCTTGGGCTTGAGAGATTGCGCACCATCAGAAAACGCCTCGGCCGGGCGGGGATGCACCTCGATCATCAGGCCATCGGCCCCGGCGGCGATGGCTGCTTTGGCGATGGGAGCCACCAGCCGCCACTTGCCCGTGCCATGGCTGGGATCGCCAATGACGGGAAGATGGCTCAATTGTTTTAACGCAGGAATGGCGTTGATGTCAAACGTGTTGCGGGTGTAGGTTTCGTAGGTGCGGATGCCCCGCTCCACCAGCATCACATTGGGATTGCCATTGGCCATGACATACTCCGCCGACATCAGCAGCTCCTGAATCGTGCCGCTGAGGCCGCGTTTCAGAAACACCGGCTTATCCACCTTGCCCACGGCCTGCAACAAACGATAATTCTGCATGTTTCGGGCCCCGATCTGCAGGATATCAGCGTAGCTGGCCACCAGATCGACTTCTTCCGGGGCCATGACTTCGGTGATGATGGGCATGTTGTAGATTTCTCGGGCCTCGGCCATGTATTTCAGACCTTCTTCACCCAATCCCTGGAAGGAGTAGGGCGAGGAGCGGGGTTTGAAAGCGCCCCCGCGCAAGATGTGGGCGCCCGCTTCCTTGACAGCGTGAGCCGTCTCCAGCATCTGACTGCGACTTTCCACCGAGCAGGGCCCGGCCATGACCACAATCTGCTCCCCGCCGATGGTCACATCTCCCACCTGAATGAGGGTGTTCTGGGGATGGAACTCGCGGTTGGCCAGCTTGAATGGCTCGGCCACGCGCACCACCCGTTCCACGCCCGGCATCACTTCGAAAGCATTGCGGCTAATGCGCCCCGTCTCGCCCACCAGCCCGATGATAGTGTGGGATTCGCCGGGCGAAAGATGCGCTTCCAGGCCTAAAACGTCCACGCGTTCCAACACGCGTTGCAGGTCTTCCTCGGTGGCCGAGGGTTTCATAACGACAATCATTTCTTATTTCTCCTGATTTGAAAATAAAGTTATGTCGTGTCATTCTGAGCGACCAGCGGGAGCGAAGAATCTCGCATTTGCAAGCGAGGAGATTCTTCCGTCGCTATCGCACCTTTAGAATGACACAAATGGAATTTTCATCGGTATTGGTGGGCAGACGACCGAGAAGTCTGATTTGAAAATAGATTGGTAGAATGCAGAAAAAGCCGATCTACGCAGATAAAAAAGATTGAAGATTGATAGCGTTTCGGTGGAGAGTCAGAATCTCAATGAATCTCTATCAATCTCGATGAGTCTCCACGAAACTCATGACGCCTGCAACAGTGGATGATGATGAGCATCTGCAACAAGCATCGTCCCCCGTCCATCGTCTTTTCATCGCGTCGGCGCTGGCTGGCCCGCAGTTGGACTGCTTACTGCTCACTGTTTACCGCTTACTCGATGGGCTCGGGCACAGTGCGATCCATGGCCTGGGCAATGCGTTTGACCTGGCGCACCAGCTCCGCGAAACGCTCCGGCTTCAGGCTCTGCGGCCCGTCCGAGAGCGCCTCTTCGGGCCGGGGATGCACCTCGACGATGACGCCATCAGCGCCGGCGGCGATGGCGGCCCGGGCCATGGGCGTCACTGCGTCCCAGCGCCCGGTGGCGTGACTGGGATCAGCGATGACGGGCAGGTGGCTGAGCTGCTTGAGGATAGGCACGGCGTTGAGATCGAAAGTGTTGCGCGTGTATTTTTCGAAGGTGCGGATGCCCCGCTCGCACAGCATCACCTGATAATTGCCGCCGGAAAGGATGTATTCGGCCGACATCAGCAGCTCCTCCATGCTGTTCATCATGCCTCGCTTCAGCAACACGGGCCGTTGGATACGCCCCACCGCATGCAAAAGCCCGAAATTCTGCATGTTACGGGCGCCGATCTGCAGGATGTCTGCGTATTCTGCAATCATGGCCACCGCGTCGGGCGTCATCACTTCGGTAATGATGGGCATGTTGTAAGTCTCGCGCGCCTCGGCCAAAATCTCCAGCCCTTTCAAGCCCAGACCCTGGAAGGAGTAAGGGGATGAGCGGGGCTTGAAAGCGCCCCCGCGCAGGATGTGCGCGCCCGCTTCCTTGACCGCGTGGGCGGTCTCCAGCAACTGGCTGCGGCTTTCCACCGAGCAAGGCCCGGCCATGATGATGATCTCAGGCCCGCCGATGCGATAGCCCCCCACCTGGAACACGGTGTCGTCAGGATGCGATTCGCGACTGGCCAACTTGAAGGGGGCGCTAATGGTGGTCAGACGCTCCACGCCTGGCATCTTCATAAACGCCTGGGGACTGATGCGGCGGGTCTCGCCCACCACGGCCACCACCGTGCGCTCCTCGCCATAGATGGGATGAGGAGAAGCGCCCATTTTCTGAACAGAGGCAATCACCGCGCCGATTTCAGCGGCGGTGGAATTGGGCTTCATGACGATGATCATAAGATTTTCACGATCTGGTTCGGTGAGGAGTGTTAGATTTGAAGCAATTCAGATTGCCCGTTTTTGTTCAGATCGGGCATGGTCGCAGCAGGATAGGAGCCCAGCAGCTTGACGAATGCGGCCCGGGCCAGGAGTGCAGTCAAGGCTTCGCGTTGGGGGACGTCTTGCCAATGACCTTCGAAATCCAGATGAAAAACGTAGTGCCAGGGGCGATTGCGCCGCGGGCGACTTTCCAGTTTGGTCAGATTGATGTTGCGAGAGGCGAATTCATTCAGACAAGCGACCAGAGAGCCCGGGGTGTGGAAGGTGGCGAAGACCAGGGAGGTTTTGGCCTCAGGGGTGTAGGGAGCGTCGCCGCGGCCCACGACAAAGAAGCGGGTGTAGTTGGCGGTCATATCTTCGATGCCAGCGGCCAGGATATCCAGGTTGTAAATTTTGGCGGCCAGTTTGCTGGCGATAACAGCCACGCCCGGTTCGGGGTTGGCGGCCAGGTCCTTGGCGCTGCCTGCGGTGTCATACCAGGGTTTGGCGGGCCAGCCATGGCGGTTGAGGAAACGTTCGCACTGGGCCAGGGCCTGGGGGTGGGAACGCACTTCGCGGATATCTTCCAGGGCGCTGCCGGGCAGGGAGATGAGATTGTGGCGCACGCGCAGGAAAATTTCCCCCCAGATTTTCAGATCATGTTCCAGGAGCAGATCGTAGGATTTGTTGATAGAACCGGCGACGGAATTTTCCACCGGCACCACGCCGAAATCGGCCCGGCCTTCATCCACCGCCGCAAAAATCTCCTCAAAAGATCGGCAAGGCAGGGTCCCGACCTCATCGCCGAAGTGCTGACGGATGGCTTCTTCGCTGAATGCGCCATGAGCGCCCTGGAAGGCGACCACTTTCTGCTTGCTCATCTTGACCTCCCACTGATGCGCTCCCAGGCCGAAACCTGCTGCTCGATCCAGTCATCCAGCTCATCTTCATCCAGCGGAGGCAATTGGGCCTTGTCGGGCCGCAATTTCACCGCCTCGCCCACATAGACATGCTGAATGTCCGCCGGTTTTTTATCGGTGTTCCAGTGCACCAGAATGCGGATGCAGCGAGGCAGACTGCCCGGCACGTCCATCTCGTGCCCGCACAGCAGCGCTGCATCCCACCAGCCCAGTTGGCGGGCGGCCAGCGCCGGAAATTCGGCGTTGATATCGCGGGTGGTGGTAAAGATGGCGCTGGCGATGTCCTCCGGCTCGATGCCGTTCAGCCGGATCATCAACGCCAGCAGACGACGGGTTTCCCGCAGTATTTCCTGTCGGGAATTGGATGTGACGGTGGTGGCGCCGCGCACGCCTCGACAAACCATGACAGGCTTCTCCTTGGGTGGGGTGATGTGCGCCCATGCGGGCGTGGTGATGGGTTGGGAATACCAGAGACCAACTTGCAGCATGAGAGACCTCCTGTTGACAATGGGAGCTTTGACCCACGCTGCTTTCTGAGAAGCGAATTTTGAAAAAGTCAGACAACAAAAAGAGCGTGGGCTGGCTAAGCTCCACGCTCGAAAAATCAGGGGTGATGTGCGGTTACACAGCATCCTGCCTGGCGCGGAGCTTCTGGCTAAAATAAAAGTAATAGCCAAAAAATTCCCCACCAAAAACGCGCGCGTTCGCCTCCCCCAGCGAACTGAGCGTGGCCAAAGTGGATGCAGCGGTGCGTAAATCGGACATTGTGCAACTTCAGAGAAAGGATGGCAAGGAGCATAGCACAGGGGCGTTTTATGTGTCAAATTGACCCGGCATATAAAAGCAAATAATCTCCCAACCTTTTTTTCTGTGAGATAGCTTTCATACTTGTCTCGCAATGTTGCGCACTGCGTCATAAAAAAGTATAATAGCATCCTGACGAAGTATTTTGCCAGCGTGAACCAAACATTCCGTCCTGCAATGATGCACACCCTCGCACAGCCCGGCGCCCCGACCGGCATCCCCGAAAAGACGATTGCCGTGATTCATGTCTGGTTGACGCGCGAGCGAAATCATGGGAGTGGGGAAACAGCGGTGGGGGCGTCGAAAAATCATCATTCCTTTGTACAGCATCACCGTGAAACTGGAAAATTGTTCTGGCATCATTTCGGCGCAGACGATGATCCCATTCTTCACGTTACCCTCATGAACCATTTCTATTCAGACAAGGAGAATTGATATGCGCTATCTGGTTTGCATCAAACAAACGCCGGATACAGCGGAGCTTCCCAAGATTACGCCCGAGGAAGCTGCTTCCGGCAAACTCAGCGTCAATCTTGTCGTCAACCCGTGGGATGAGCTCGCCATCGAGGCGGGCCTGAAGCTCATGGAAACTTATGGCGGCGTGACAGGGGCCATCACTGTTGGAGATGAAGGCGCCATCGACGCCCTGCGCAGCGCCCTGGCCATGGGCTGCAAAGACGCCACGCTGGTGGAAAACGCCGACGCCGATGTTTTTGGCGTAGCCACACTGCTGGCCGCAGCGGTAAAGAAGGATGGCGATGTCGGCGTGGTGGTGACCGGGCAGATGACCGTGGACGGCAACACCGGCGCCCTGCCAGTCATCCTGGCCCGCAAGCTGGGCTGGCCCGTGCTCACCAGCGTCGCCAAAATCGTCGATCTCAATGATGACGGCATCACCGTTGAGCGCTCGGTGGGCCAGGCTCGACTGACGGTGAAAGCCCCCCTGCCGGCAGTGGTGTCCGTCAACAAGGAGATCGGGGAGCCCCGCTACCCAACCTTCATCAACATCCGCAAAGCCGCTCGCGTAAAAGTGCCGACGCTCACCGCAGCCGACCTGGGCGTAGACGCGCCCACGCCCGTGGTGCACATGGACAACTTCCGCAAGCCGCCCGCCCGGGACGCCAAGGTGCAGTTGTTCGAAGGATCACCGCAGGAAGCCGCCGCGGCGCTGGTCGATGCGTTGCTCGCAGAAAAGGTGCTATAGGAGGAGATGACAATGAAATTTCTGGTTTATATCGAAACCGATAGCGGTGACGTGGTCGCCAGCAGTTGGGAGGCCCTGGGCGCGGCCCTGAGCCTCGGCGATGATGTCGAAGCCGTCGTCATCGGCGACAAGATCAGCGTTGTCGTGGAAGAGACCGTCAAACGCGGCGCCCAAAAAGTGTATGTCATCGAAGATGAAACCCGGGCGCTGTTCGATCTGGAACGACATCTGGCCGATGTGAAAAACGTGCTGGACATGAGCGGGGCCGACGCCTTTTTGGCTTCGCACACAGGCAATGGCCGCGATTTGGCTGCGGCGCTGGGCGCAGACAAGGGCGCTGGCGTCATCGCCGACGCGTTGGAGCTGAGTGTGGATGGCGACAAACTGAAGGGCGTGCGCGGCATCTATTCCGGCAACATCCTGGTGGATGTCACCGTGGATGGCGCTCCCCAAATCGCCACCCTGCGCCCGCGCGCCTTTGCTGCGGCTGAAGACGCTGGCGCCAGCGCCGATGTCGTCCTGGTGGACCCGGCCGCCGCCGACAGCCCCTACGAAGTGCTGGGCGTGGAGCGGGCCGAGACGGGCGAAGTCAGCCTCACAGAGGCCAGCATCATCGTCTCTGGCGGCCGCGGCGTGGCCAAAGACCCCGAGCTGGGATTTGATCTGATTCGCGAGCTGGCGGGTCTGCTGGGCGCGGCTGTGGGCGCATCCCGCGCTGCGGTGGATGCTGGGTTCATCTCCTATGAACATCAAGTGGGACAGACCGGCAAGGTCGTCCGCCCCGATCTGTACATCGCCGCCGGTATCAGCGGCGCGGTGCAGCATCTGGCGGGCATGGGCGCCAGCAAAGTGATTGTGGCCATCAACAAGGACCCCGAAGCGCCCATCTTCAGCGTAGCCAATTACGGCGTCGCGGGCGATCTCTTCCAGGTCATCCCCGCTCTCAGCGAAGCTGTACGCGCGAAGCTTGGCAAGTAGTCGTTTGGCGTTTACGTTACAGCCTTCACGCATCCGGGGTCGTCACGGCCCCGGATGTTTTTTGTTGCGGAGGTTGGGGGATGGAAATCTGCAATTGAATACCCCCGTAACGCCAAT
>JALSPL010000166.1 GCA_026985975.1 Anaerolineae bacterium
AAGCAAAAGACGCCAGTGTCCAGCACGCAATTTCCAGAAATCGCTATTCCAAACACACAAGGAGACGCAAAACATGGTCATCAAAATCCTCGGAACCGGCTGCGCCAACTGCAAGCGCCTGAAGCGCCTGGCGCAGGAAGTCCTGAAAGACATGAACCTCAACGCCCAGGTGGTGGAGGTCACCGACATCCCCACCATCATGAGCTACGGCGTCAGCGCCACGCCGGGCCTGGTCATCGACGAAAAGCTCATCGGCTACGGCGGCGTGCCCAGCAAAACCCAATTGGAGCAGATCATCCGCCGGGCGCTCCTAAGCTGCTGCGGCTAGCGCGCTTATTCCATCTGGCCACCTCACCTATCCTCTCTGTCTACGACCAGGCCCGATGTCTCACGTGATCATCTTCGTGGCCTCGGCCAGGTTCAGGCGGTTGATGTGGCGGATGGCGGGCAGGGCCGAGAGCAGCATGGTGAGGAGCACGCCCACAGCCGTCCACAGAAAGCTGGTCGGGCTGATGTACGCGGGCATGGTGAACATCTCGCCGCTGAAGGTTGAGACGAAGGCGGCGTTGCCCCACCAGCCCAACAGTAGGCCCGGAATCAGCGCGATCAGCCACAGCAGGAAGGTTTCCATCAGCGCAAAGCGGGCAATGCGCCAGCCCGAAGCGCCGATGGCCCGCATGGTCGCGAATTCCCGCTCCCGCTCCAGCACGTTGATGGTCATGCTGTTGAAGAGCAAAGCGAAGGCCATGAGCAGGGCGAAGATGAGAATGACGGCCACAAACGCATAGAACAGGCCCATGAGGGTCTTCCAATCCTTCTGCACGTCCGCCTTGATCTGCACATTGGCCACGCCCGGCAGATGATACAGCGCCTGCTTGATCTTGGTGGTCCGGGTGGGATCGATGGTGAGGTAGAGGGTGTTGAAGACGTCGGTCGGCGCGCCGATCTGGCGCTGGGCTTCATCGTAGGCGATATACGCCAGCGTGCCGCCCAGTTCGTCGGTGACCGCCTTGTAGGTGACCGTGATATCGCCCAGAAAACTGCTCACCTGCACCGCATCCCCCGGCTTTAGCTGCAACTGTTTCACCAGCCAGGGGGTGAGCACGATGTTGCCGTCGGCCAGGGCCTCCTGCTGGGTCAGGCCTTTTGGCAATTGCAGAACGTGCAGGCTGCCATCGGACGGAATGGCGCTGAGAAAGGCGTCCTCTTCATGGCCGTGGGCCTTGAGTTGGGCCGGAAGCTGGATCACGGGTTGGGCCAGACGAATGCCGGGGATGGCCCGCACCTGTTTCAGCGTTTCGGCGGTCTGCGGCGCGTTGAACAGGACCAGCGCGTCCCAGGTTTCGATGTCGGTGAAGTTGCGGGTGAGGGCGTAGTTCGTGGAATCCGCCATGCCCAGGCCAATCAGCACCAGCATGAAGCTGAAGACGACGCCGATGAGGGTGGTGAGGGTGCGGCGACGGTTGCGAAAGACGTCGCGCAGGGGCAGGCGCAGCCACAAGGGGAAATGGAACCAGCGTTCGAGCCAGGCGTGACGTCCGGCCGTCAGCATCTGACTGGCGTCCACGCGCATGGCCGCGGCCGGGGGCATGTGCGCCGAGGCCCGGGCGGGGCTGATCGCGGCCAGGGCCGCGAAGAGCAGGCTCATCACCACGCCGATGAAAATGAGGTCGGGATGGACGTTACTCTGCACCAGGGGGATGCCCAGCTCCTTGGCGTAGGCGCTGACGGTGGCGTAGCCCAGGGGCAGACCCGCCAGCACGCCCAGGACGGAACCCAGCGCGGCGATGATCAGCGCCAGGGTGAGATAATGCCCCATCACCGCCCGGTCGCTGTATCCCAGCGCCTTCATCAACCCGATCTGCGGGCGCTGGCTCCAGATGAGACGGCTGAGCATGGCATAGAGGGCCATGGCCGCCACAAAGAGCATCAGAAAGGCCATGACATAGGCCGATTCTTGAAACCCCTCCAGGTCCAGCTTCAGGGCCGCGTGGGAGGGCACATTTTCGGAGGTGGTGGTGTCGGTGAGACGGTAGGGCGTGAGGATGGGTTGGATCTCTTTGATGACCTCATCCCGATCCGCGTCGGGCCGCACCAGCACGTTGATGTTGTTGATCTGGCCCGTCATCCCGGTCCAGCTTTGCAGCTCGGGCAGGGAGACGAAGAGCACGGCGAAGGTGCGGGTCGATGGCATGAAATCCTGCTTGCTGGGGCTGACCACCAGATATTCGGGGCTGGAGACGATGCCGACGATGGTCAGGGGCTTTTTGTGGCCCTGGATGATGGGCGTCACCTCATCTCCCACCTTCAGCTTGTAATAATCGGCAAAGTGGGACTCCACCAGCGCGCTGTCTTTGTCATCGGGCGTCAGAAAACGACCC
This sequence comes from Anaerolineae bacterium, assembly GCA_026985975.1. Lineage (GTDB taxonomy): Bacteria > Chloroflexota > Anaerolineae > J102 > J102 > M2005. The sequence continues at coordinate 2,382 of JALSPL010000166.1, forward strand.
TCGCGGATGTAGAGGGCGTTGACCGGGGGCTGGCCGTCCGGGGGCAGACCGATGAGGCGGGAGCGGATGGGGTCGCCATCGGGCAGCTCGTAGCCCGAATCCACCACCAGCCGCCCGGCCGCGACCTGCACGCCCGCCACCGCGGCCACCTCATCCACCACGTTTGCGGTCGCGGCCTGCACCGTAAAGCTCACATCCGCGAAGTGCAGCGTATCGTAGGTGCGTTGATAGGAGGAGGAGAGGTCGCGATAAGCGCCGGCCATGGAGACCAGGCTGGCGATGCCCAGGGCCACGATGATGATCAGAGCCAGGGTCTGGGCCCAACTGGCCCGCATATCCCGCAGGGTCTTGCGTAGCAAAAGGTTCATGGATCACCTCACCAGTTCAGGTCGGAGACGGGAGCGGGCGCGGGATTTTCGGTGATCTCCTTGATGCTGCCGCTGTGCAGCCGCACCACCCGATCGGCCATGGGCGCGATGGCGGTGTTGTGGGTGACCAGCACCACCGTGGTTCCCTCCTGCCGGTTCAAGTCCCGCATCACTTGCAGCACCCGCCGTCCGGTTTCCACATCGAGATTGCCGGTGGGCTCATCGCACAGCATGAGGGGCGGGCGATTGGCCAGGGCGCGGGCGATGGCCACCCGTTGCTGCTCGCCGCCCGAAAGCTGCGAGGGGAAGTGATCCGCGCGGTCGGCCAGCCCCACCATATCCAGCAGCGCTCGCGCCCGCTGCTGCAGGCGTTTGCCGTCCTTTTCCACCAGCGCCAGCGCGAATTCCACGTTCTCGCTGGCGGTGAGAGTGGGAATGAGGTTGAAGAACTGGAAGATGAAGCCGATTTGAGTGCGGCGATGGACGGTAAGCTGTTTGTTGCTGTAGGCGGTGATGTCCTCACCCTGCACGAGAATGTGGCCGGAGGTGACCCGGTCCAGCCCGCCGATGAGGTTGAGGGTGGTGGTCTTGCCCGAGCCCGAGGGGCCAAGCAGCACGATGAACTCGCCCGGCGCGATGTCCAGGCTCAGGTCGCGCAGGGCGTGCACGGTGACGTCGCCCATCTGGTAGTCCTTGTTCACGTTTTGCAGTTGGATGAGAGGTTGTTCGGGCATGGCGGGCCTCCGGGGCGCAGGATTGGGAGCGGGATCAGGATTAGGACTGGGGATGGGGGTGGGTTTCGTTTGAGGGGATTCGCAGAGATTCGTAGAGATTTGTAGAGATTCGCAGAGATTCATGGAGACTGGTTGGCTGCAGTACTCGATTTGTTTCCTGTTTCGATGCTGGTAAGGATTTGTAAAAGGGAGAGGGAGAACTGTTCGCCCCAATTGCCATCGCACAGCCCCAACGAGCACATGAGGATGACGCCCTCCCCGGCCGAAACCAGTAAAAAGGCCTGTTGATGGGCGTCA
>JALSPL010000167.1 GCA_026985975.1 Anaerolineae bacterium
CAGATACGCGCCCAGCGCCGGGCGGTAAGAGGCCAGCCGCTCCTGAATCCGGGCGTCGATGGCGTCCCCGCCCGCCTCCTCGCCCCGCAACCATCTGTCCAGGCGGGCCATCCAGCGCAAGGTTTGCAGGCTGTGATGATAGACGTCGAAAGTATGGGGCTGGGGCTGAGCTACATCTTGCAACGCCACCAGTTCGGGCAGCAATTCATCGGCGATGCGCCAGTCGGCCAGGCGATCTACAGCCAGATGGGGGCGGGCCAGGGCCAGGATTTTCACAAACTCATCCCGCTGACGTTCGGGGCTGATGCGGTGTAGCCGCGGCGCCGCATACCACACAGCCTGATCCAACCCCGGCGCCGGCGTCAGCTCGAACAGGTGCAGAAAGCGCACGGCCCGGATCGCGCGCACCGGGTCGTTGTAGAGGCTGTCGGGACTGCACAGTCGCAGCACGCGCCCTTCCAGATCCGCCACCCCGCCCAGCAGATCAAAAATCTGGCCATCGGGCAGCATGGCGATGGCGTTGATGGTGAAATCGCGGCGGCGAATGTCCTCCTCCAGGGTGACGCCGATGAGGGAGGAGATGTCAACCACCAGGGTTTCATCCGCCTGCTTCCACACGATGCGGGCGATTTTGCGCGTTTTATCCAGGGGATAGTAAGCTGCGTCCAGGGCGTCGGCCAGTTTGCGACCGATGGTCAGGGCGTTGCCCGCCACTGCGTAATCGAGGTCGCGCACGGGCCGTTGCAGCAGCAGGTCTCGCACGGCGCCCCCCACCAACACCGCGTCGGGCGCGTAGCGCAGCAGCGTCTGGTGAATGGTTTGCAGGGGAGGATGGGAGAGTGAGAGGGTGGCGGGCATGGGATTTTATCCTAGCTTGATTCTGAGTCCAGGATCCGTTTCGTATGTTTCGATGAGCTTATTATAACGATTTATCAATTCCTGCAAAGTCGCTTCTCGTCGCGCCACATGAAATCCGCTGAGTTCATGCAAATTTGTAGCCAAAAACTGCTCAGCGGCAAACACCTCGATGCGATCGCCAACGCCCTTCATCTCAGCATTCGCTTTCGCCACAGAGACGCGGTCGGAAAGCGTGATGATAACCGGCGCAAGGTTGGCGTTCAAATTATCCCCGCATTTTTCGATCAGAGATTCGGAAGGCATAGTCGTGACATGAATCACCGTCCTGTCGATCTGAAAATCGCCCGCCCGTTTCGTCGAGTGATCCGCCACCGATGCGCCGAAATGCTTTATTTTTACATCAGGCAGCGAAATCTCGATCTTTGCTCCCACTAGATGCTGCAACACCGTGCCCAAATAGGTCGCACCCGATTCATCCTCCTCCCTGTTCCGAACCTGCTGAAATAAATCTTCGAAAAGCGCCTGAATGGATTTACTGGCGTCATATTTCATTTTCAGCGGCATGCTGGCAAAATAATCGCGTACGCGATCCACCCACCACTGCTCGACGGCGTCCAAATCCAGTAGATCGCGGTCAAATAGATCGTTCAAAAAGAGGACGTAATCCTTCATCAACTTCACACTGCCGCGGCTCGTCCTCCCCGCTTCCTGCGCCAGCGTACGGGAAACGCCATAATCGCGCAAGACTGACTGCACCGAAGCTTTGCTTAAGCCGCGCACTTGCCCGCCGCTCTTCGCCAGAAAATCGGACTCATCCAGGGGAAACGCCGCCCTTTTGACGACACGCGTCAGATGCACCACGACCGAAAGCGCTCCTTTTTTGCGAATGTTGTGAACATCTCTGAATCGCTCAAGCCTGGATTGCAAGTCTTCATTCATAATGATGGCATCGCAGAGAGATTAAGAAAAGAAGGTTGCTGTTCTATCAGCGGCAGTTCGTTGGATGCCAATGGCCTGAGCAAAAAACGCTCCAGCCATGAGATCACCGGCACGGCCAGCCCATCCCCCAGAAGATTGAAAGCTTCATTGTATTTTTCCGGCAGCTTGTAAGAATCGGGCAGACCCATAAGACGCGCGCCCTCTCGTGGTGAAATCAGGCGAGACCGAATGCGCTCGCCTTCAATGATCATCACAATTTGGCGACTGGAGCCGCCGCGCGCCGTACGTAGGCAGCCGCTAACGCCATCCAACCTGAGTTCGGCCCGCTGATGCCGGCGCCCGCTCTTATCCTTGCGGATGCGTTTGTAGATGGTTCCAGCAATGCGCCGATGCTGTTGTTGCGCCCATTGCACCTTCGCCCGATTATTATCATCCATCAAATCCAGCAAACGCTGCGTCTGTTCAGGCGAATGCCATTTGACGCCCGTTGGATTTTCTTCGAGGATGTCAATGAGTTGCTGCGCTCTTGCATCCGGAATAGGCAAACGCCACCAGACCCATGCACGCTGAATGGATTGGGGCAATTGCAGGTAGGCCCGTTGCAGCACTTTTGGATGCCAGAGCGTGTGCGGAAGGGAAGCAGTCAGCCCTTCTGTAATGATACTGTCTCGCACCGCCACAATAAAAAGCCTGGGGCGTGATTGGGGAACAAAGTGATGGGCGTTGATCACCAAAGGTCCGGCCCGGTAACCCGCTGAGATCAATGCTTCCAGCAGCGTCCTGAAATCCTCTCCCTTGTTGGCGGAAATCGTTCCCGTCACATTTTCCAGCACGATGATGGGAAGCGGGCGTCCTTCAGAAAGAAGGCCTGTCATCAAACGCCAAAATCCCCAAAAAGAGCCGCTGCGGTGGCCATTGAGACCGCGTCCCTTGCCCGCCAGCGATAAATCCTGGCAGGGAAATGACGCCCAGGCAAGTTTGGCGCCCGAAGGAAGGTCATGGGTGGTCAATTCAAAAACGTCGCGTTCGATGAGCTCGTGGCCGGGAGGAAAATTGATGCGATAAGCCGCCGCCTTTTTGGCGTCATAATCATTAGCCAGCAGGCAGCGCCAGCGGGAGCCAAGGCCGATGTTGGCCATGCCGCCGCCAGCAAAGAAATCGTAAAATCCAAGTTTGCGTCCGTCGTTATTCATGCCGTATTTTCATCATCTAGAAATCGAGAGATGCGTTGGGAAAGCGAAGCTTCGTCTCTGGTTTCGCATTCCCAGATAACCAAAACGTCCCAACCCAAGGCGCGGAGCTTTGCCAAATTTTCTTTGTCGCGCTCCTTATTGCGGTTGAGCTTCTTGATCCAGTATTCCTGATTGGTTTTGGGTATTTTGCGGCCGGCGGGACAATCATGCCCATGCCAAAAACAGCCATGGACAAAAATAATCTTCTTGCGTCCCGGAAAAACAAGATCCGGCTTGCCCGGCAACTCCTTGCGATGCAAACGATAACGGAATCCCATGCGATGCGTCAGGCGCCGCACCCGCATCTCGGGCTTTGTGTCTTCGCTATGCACCTGGCGCATCGTATGACGCCGTTGCTCGGGCGTCAGAGGATCAACTCGTTTATTCATCAGACAATGACGGGTTGTGTGCGCTGGCGATCTGCAGAATGACGGGCATCCGCCGCGGGCGGGCGCTGCGGGCGCGGGCGAAGGCGCCCTCTGGCGTGTCGGCCACCGCGGCCACGCGCCCCTCCACCAGGGCGATGTAATGTCCGGCGTAAGGACGTAGATCGATCTTCAGCCATTGCGGGCCTTTGGGAGGCTGTTTCACGCCTTTATTGTACCGCCAAAACGGGCATTTCGCCAGATGCGCGGGCGGCGGACAGCCATCTCCTGCATACAGCACTCACGCTCGGGCCAGCATCTCGCCATGGGCTGGCTCGAAACGGGCGGTGAAATGACGCAGCACCGGTGGCTCCTCCACCAT
>JALSPL010000168.1 GCA_026985975.1 Anaerolineae bacterium
TCTCTCTCTCTGAAGATGATGAAGTCTGCGGGGAAACTCACCTCGAAGGCCAGATCGGCCAATTTGTCGATCTGTTCCGGGGTCATATCGCGGGTGAGTGTCAGTTCCTGAAGTATTTTCGGAATCGTTTCGGGCGTCATGGTTTCGCTCCTGTTGGCGTTCGGCTATCCGACTATTGCGCTGCGTCCTGTCACACGTCCCTTTGCCACTATATTCCAAGAGCGTAATATCTTTCTGCAAAAAAAAAGACGAGGAAATCGGCAGAGGAACTGGCGGGCGTCGGGCCTGGGACGTCGCAGCGTCGTTGGGAAAGAGAAAAATGGTCTGAAAACATCAGAAAAGGATGGACTGGAACATCATTCTCCTTTTCTTTCATATCTTCTTCCCAAAAGTGTTCCGAGTCTATGACAGAGATCATATTGGCGGCTTGACAGTGAAATTCTTACTGGAGTCTGGCGAAAATCATATTGGCCGCGTGGCAGCGTATTTTTGCCACAGTTGTTACGGATTCCCACGGATTTTCCCTTTAATCTGCCTGATTTTTCCGTGAAAATCTGTGTAATCCGTGGCAAAAGTGGAAAACGCCAGTGTCTAGTTCTTGCACATAGAAAGTTACAAGCCTCTTTTTCTTGACGAAACCAGGTGTTTTCCTTTGCATTTTGACAACCCAACCCCTGGCCGAGCCAGAACCAAAGAGGAACACAGCGTTTCACAGAGATTGCCAGAGAACCACAGAGAAATCTCTAAAAATCCTCTGTGAAGCTCTCGATTTTCCTCAGTGGTTCTCTGTGTAACTTTTTGCTCCGCATACAAGAATTTCAGATGGTTTTGGGTTGCGCCAAAGCTGGCGTTGTGCGATGATGCAAAATGACTCTCCATTCCTTTTTTGCATGACATCACTTGCTGTATGTTATAATTTCTTTTGAAAATTGCAGAATAGATAATAAAACAAAAACATAAACGAAGCGTATGAAGCTTGTCAATTGACGGCCAACCACCCCATCTTTCAACATCAGAATTGCTCCATTCCCCAATTTTTGTAGGAGAAAAGAGAAATGAGCGAACAAAATCTTGACGCCATTTATTACGCTGTGCTGGACGGCAACGCTCCCATGGCCCGTGATGAAACCCAGAAGGCCCTGGACGCGGGCGTCACCGCCGAGGCGATTCTCTACCAGGCCTGTATCCCCGCCATGGATGAGGTGGGTTACCAGTTCGAGATTGGCGAGAAGTTTGTGCCCGAAATGCTGATTGCGGCTCGGGCCATGGATTCAGCGATGGGGCTGTTGCGTCCCCTGCTGGTGGAGGAAGGCGTTCAACAGATCGGCACTGTGGTGGCAGGCACGGTGGCGGGCGATCTCCATGACATTGGCAAAAATCTGGTGATGATGATGATGGAAGGGGCAGGTTTCAAGATTGTGGATTTGGGCACCGATGTCGCCCCGCAGAAGTTCGTGGAAGCGGTGAAGATCGAGCATCCTGATATCGTCGCTATGTCGGCGTTGTTGACCACAACCACTCGCTCCATTATCTCCACGATTCAGGCGTTGGAAGAAGCCGGCGTGCGTGATCAGGTCAAGATCATGGTCGGCGGCGCCCCCATTACCCAGGAATTTGCAGACAAGGTGGGAGCGGATGGCTTTGCAGTTGATGCCGGCTCCGCAGCCCGCAAGGCCCGCGAACTTATCGCTGCGTGATGCCGGCCTTCTTCATTTTTTGTAACTGCTTTGATAATATCACATTACGTCATTCCGAAGGAGTGAAACGACTGAGGGATCTAGCGAAGCGCTCTTCGGGCTGGATTCCTCCTCCCTTCGGTCGTCGGAATGACGCGGAAAGAGACGTTTGTTGGAAATGTGACATTGTCGAACTAATCAGCATGAATGAAACTGGGCGCTCTTATCTGTTTTCGCAGGATCGATGGATCGTACTCGCCGCCGTGATTTGGGCTGCGGCGTGGGGGGTTGTTTCGCTGGGCGCATCTGGCTGGATTCCCCGTCTGGAGTGCCTGTTGGAGCTCGGAGTGCTGGTTTTTGGTTTCTCGCTCTGTGGGGCGGCGCTCGGATCGTTCTTTTATCGACTTCACCAGAGGAAATTCCCTGGCGGAGCTTTGCTTTCAGTCCTGATTATCGTATTGAGCGTTGTAGGTTTTCGAAAGATTCCCCACAAACCCACGCAAATTTGCTACGTTCCTTCATCGTCTATCACGGTGCGGTTTTATTATCACGATAGCATTGGCGGCGCCACCGTTTCGGACAGCGTTTCAGTAACCTATCAGGACGGCGAAACGCCTGAAACTCTGATTTTTTCGGCTTATTCATCCCCTATCATCACATCGATCAACTGCAATGAGAATGCAATCATTTTGAACCAGTTGCATGATGCTCCCATCGTTTTGCCCCTGTCTTGGGTGCAGACTGCACTACTCAGGGAGCCTTTGCGATTTTACAAGGGCAAGTTGGAGACAATGGCATACGCAGACGATGTGCGGGACTGGAAATCTGTGTTCGTCCCCACCGTCACTCCAACGGCTCCTTGATGCTGGCGTGAGTTTTGCGTCCTCGTCATCCGTATTCGCTCCGGTTCATCATGCAGTCGGTGCTCCGGGCCTGTTGCTCTGTGCGATCAAGCCGTGAATATCCGGGAAATGGCGTGAGTCGCGCGCGAAACCTGACAGGTTCCCGCCAAAGCGCGAGCGAGCGCCAACCTGTTCACGCGCTGCGGCGCGTTTGACTGGGCCAGGGTGGCGAAAGGAACCTGTCAGGTTGTGCAGACGCCCGCGCCCTCCGTCGCCGTTGTCACGAACGCATACCCATTCAACCCCGTGCGGCGGTTGTACGCCTCAATGACCTCCCGGGCGATGGCGTCGGCAGCCTCGGCCCGGCACAGGGCGATGGCGCAACCGCCAAAACCGGCGCCGGTGAGACGCGCGCCTGACGCGCCCGCGTTCACCGCCAGATCCACCAGCAGGTCCAGCTCCTGACTACTGACCTCGTAATCATCCCGCAGACTGATGTGGGATGCCAGCATCAGCTCCCCCAGGCCGTCAAGATTGTTGCTTCGCATAGCCAATACACTATCCAACACCCGCACGTTTTCCGTCACCACATGACGAGCGCGGCGGTAGATGGTCTGGGACAGCAGGTCGCGATGGGCTTCGAGCTGCTCCGGGCTCACATCCCGCAGCGCAGTGATGCCAGGCAAGGCCGGTTGCAGCAGGCGCACCGCCTCCTCGCATTCGGCCCGGCGCTGGTTGTAGGCGGACCCGGCCAGGGAGCGGGGTGCGTCGCTGTAAAACACCACGATGCGAGCGTCGGCGGGCAATGGCGCGGTTTCGGTGGTCAGATCGCGAGTGTCGATGAACAGTGCATGGCCCGCCACGCCCGCGGCCGAGATCAACTGATCCATGACGCCGCAATTGACGCCCACCCACTGGTTTTCAGCCCGCTGGGCCAGCAGCGCCATTTCCGTCGGATCCCAGGGCAGGTCGCAGACGGCGGCGAAGGCCCGGGCCACGGCCAGCTCGGTGGCCGCAGAGGAGGAGAGCCCGGCGCCGATGGGCACATTCCCGGCCATGACGCCCTCCCAGCCGCTCAGGGGATGCCCGGCATCCTGCAAAGCCCAGGCCACGCCCTGCACATAGCCCGCCCAGCCTTCTCGCTCGACCAGCGCATCCAGCGAGAAATCGATGCTCTGGTCGAAGTCCAGTGAGTGGAGCTTGACCTGGCGGTCGGGCCGCGGGCGCAGGGCAATCCATACGGCCCGGTCGATG
>JALSPL010000169.1 GCA_026985975.1 Anaerolineae bacterium
GTGATTCGTTGACATGCCGGGGACATCTGCTATACTTTTGGACATGAAGAAGCAAATCGTTGTCATCGGTAGTTTGAATATGGACCTGGTGGCGCTTTCGCCCCGCATTCCCCGGCCCGGCGAGACCCTTTTGGGCCATGAATTCCGCACGGCCCCCGGCGGCAAGGGCGCAAATCAGGCTGTGGCCGCGGCCCGGCTGGGCGGCGACGTGGCCATGGTGGGCCGCGTGGGCGCAGATGATTTCGGCGACGCCCTGCTGGCCAATCTGCAGGCCAACCGCGTGGCCCATGATTGGGTGCTGCGGGATGCGGACGCGGCCAGCGGCGTGGCCATTATCGTGGTGGATGACGTCGGCGAGAACAGCATCGTGGTGCTTTCGGGCGCCAACATGCGCCTGACGCCCGCGGATGTCGAGGCTGCGGAATCGGTCATCGCCCGCTCGGGCGTCATGCTCTTGCAGCTCGAAAGTCCGCTGGACGCGGTGACGCGGGCGGCGGAATTGGGGCGCAGACATGGAGCGACCGTGGTGCTGAATCCCGCTCCCGCCCGGCCCCTGCCGCCAGAACTTTTATCCCTGGTGGATGTGCTCATTCCCAACGAGACCGAGACGACGATGTTGACCGGTCTGCCGGTGTCGGATGAAGCCGATATGCGGGCCGCGGCCGCGGCGTTGCAATCCCGCGGCGTCGGCGCGGTCATCCTCACCCTGGGCGAACGCGGCGCGTTCCTGATCCACGACGATGTGGCGCAACACATCCCTGCGTTTGCAGTGCAGCCGGTGGACACCACCGCCGCCGGCGATGCGTTTGTGGGCGGTTTCGCCGTGGCCCTGGCCGAGGGACGTCCCCTGGCGGAAGCTGTGCGCTGGGGCAACGCCGCGGGCGCATTGGCCGCCACGGGCCTGGGCGCTCAGCCATCTCTGCCCCGGCGGGCCGCGGTCGAGGCCTTGCTCCGTAAATAGACGGAAGACCGGAGACGGGAGACCGAAAAGGCGTGTGTTCCCGTCCGCCGTCCCCGGTCTCCGGTCATTTTCATTCCTTATTGGCGTGCAAACGCTCATGGCGCCTGCTTTGAAAATAAAAAGAACACGGATGAACACAGATAAACACGGATAATTCTATAAAAATCTGCATCCGAAGGCCGTGTAAATCCGTGTCCTCATTTTCATCGGTATCGACGCTGGTGAGCCTGCAGTAGGACTGTTTTGAAATAAAATTATGTCGTGTCATTCTGAAGGAGCGGTAGCGACTGAAGAATCTCAACGCTTGCAAACGCGAGATTCTTCGCTCCCGCTGGTCGCTCAGAATGACACAAATGGAATTTTCATCGGTATCGGCGGGCAAGCGCCCGTGGCGCCTGCTTCGTAAATAAAGTTATGTTTACGTCATTCCGAAGGAGCGCAGCGACTGAGGAATCTCCCCGTCTGCAAACGCGAGATTCTTCGCTCCCGTTGGTCACTCAGAATGACACAGACGTTTTTTCATTCTTATCGGCGAGCAATCGCTCATGGCATCTGTTCTGCTTCGTAAATAGACGGAAGACCGGAGACGGGAGACCGAAAAGGCGTGTGTTCCCGTCCGCCGTCCCCGGTCCCCGGTCATTTTCATCCTTATTGGCGTACAGCCGTTCATGGCGTCTGCTTCTTCGATAATCGCCAGGCGCTTCGCGCCTTCTCCGCCTTTCTGACCCATGCCTTTCACCTTCACCCGCTTGCGCATTCCCGACGTCATTCTCATCGAGGCCCGCGTCTTTCCCGACGCTCGCGGCTTCTTCCTGGAGACCTACAAATACAGCGATTTCGCGACTCACGGCATCAGCGAGCATTTTGTGCAGGACAACCACTCTCGTTCGGTTCAGGGCGTGCTGCGGGGATTGCACTATCAGCATCCGCCCGCGGCTCAGGGCAAGCTGGTGCGGGCCGCCCGCGGCGTTATCTTCGATGTGGCGGTCGATATCCGTCCCTCTTCTCCCACCTTCGGGCAATGGGTGGGCGAGATGCTATCGGATGAGAACCACCGTATGCTCTACATGCCGCCCGGCTTCGCTCACGGTTTCGTTGTGATGAGCGCTGTGGCCGATGTCAGCTACAAGGCCACCGCCGAATACGCGCCCGAGCTGGACAGCGGCATCGCCTGGAATGATCCGACCATCGGCATCCGCTGGCCCGTGCAGCAGCCTATCCTCTCCGACAAGGATGCGGCGCTGCCGCTGCTGGCTGCGGCCGACATCCGTTTCGAGTAGCGTGCAAAGGGGCTTTTTTCTCTTTTCGTCCTCACCCCCCTCTTTGTGATATACTGGATATTCCTGTTTTTCGATCTTCGGGGCGCAGCCGCTTGGGCCGCATCCGGATTCGGGAACCATTGCCATCTTGCGGGCGTTTACAAAAGTAGCCGTCCATCATTTTTTCTCGATTGAGGTTTTACATGCAATTCCGAAAGCGTTATCTTTTTCCCCTTCTTCTCATTCTGGTCGCAGCGTTGGTTCTCAGCGCCTGCCAGGCTCCCAAATCGGCGCCGGCCGCTTCAGCCGCCACGCCCGCCCCCACCCGGGCTGACGCCGCAGCCACCGATACGCCGGCGCCTGCCGCCACGCCCGACGCCTTCCAGGAAGTGAATGATCCAACCATGGGCAAGACCATCCTTCCGCCCGAGGCTCCCGCGAGTTTCTCTCCGGCCGAACGCCCCAACAGCACCCTGGGCGCGGATGACGCCACCCTCACCATGTATGAATGGTGCGATTACGGCTATCCCAACTGCGTGATCTACGCCAATGATATTCTGCCCGAGCTGCAAAAGAAGTATGTGGACGCTGGCAAGCTGCGCATCGTGCATAAAGAATTCCCTGCGGCCGGCGGCGATCCCTCGGTGGTGGCCAGTCTGGCCGCCCAATGCGCGGCTCGCCAGGATCATTATCAGGATATGAGCAAGTGGCTCTATCGGGATACGAGCTGGAACACGGGCGTGGTCACCAGCACCATCGCAGCCATGGAAACCGCAGCCGCGGACATGGGACTGGACGCCGACGCCTTCAACGCCTGCATGGATAAGCAGGAGACCCTGGAGGATGTGAAGCAGGATTACTTCGAAGCCCGAGACCTCGAGTTCCGCGATCTGCCGGGCGTGGTGGTGGGCGGCCATCTCATCCAGAATGGCGTCAGCGCTGATGACCTCACCACCATCATCGACGCCCTGTTGCAGCAGAATGAGACCGGCTCTCTGCCCGACACCGTGGTCACCGTCACCCCCTCGCCCACGCCCGACACCGATTTCGAGCCGGAGACCGTTGCGGTCATGGGCTCGCCCGACGCCACCGTCACCATCGTCGAATTCACCGATTTCCAGTGTCCCTTCTGCCGGAGGTATACAACGGAGACGATGCCCCAGCTCAAGCAGGACTATATCGACACCGGCAAGGTGAAATACGTCCTCAAGAATTTCCCGCTGACCCAGATTCATCCTCAGGCTGTCCTCGCGGCCGAGACCGCCGAATGCGCGGGCGAGCAGGGAAAGTATTGGGAAATGCACGACAAATTGTTTGGCGAACAAAAACAATGGTCGGGCAACAGCGATGCCGTCAGTATCTTCAAGGGCTTCGCCAAAGACCTGGGCCTGGATGCAAAGGCGTTCGACGAGTGCGTCACCTCCGAGCGTTACAAGGACAAAATCATGGCTGATCAGAAGGAAGGCATCGCCGCCGGGGTCACCGGCACGCCCGCCTTCTTCATCAACGGCCAGTTCATCAGCGGCGCCCAGCCCTAT
>JALSPL010000170.1 GCA_026985975.1 Anaerolineae bacterium
GATTGCGTTAGGATTGGATTTACGTTTCGGCGTCGAAGGATTAAAGCTGTTGCCAGAAATCGAAGGCATTCAGGATATAGGAACGTTGCAAAGCATTCGCGAGGCTTTACGCTCCGTGGAATCGCCCGAAAAACTCCGCATTCTATACCAATAGATTTTTCGAAAGCGCCATTTCAATTCATGATGAGGATTTTTTTGCGTCATCCGCTCAGGCTTTTGGGGGTGTTGCTATTTCTCTTGCTGCTGGCCGGATGCAGCAATCGGGGCGCGACCATTAGATGGGAGACCGCATCGGAGGTGGATACAGCAGGGTTCAATCTTTACCGGGCCGCCAGCCCCGACGGCCCATGGAAGAAGATCAACGACCAGCTCATTCCTCCCTCTCAAGATCCGGTCGGCGGCGGCAGTTATAAACTTGTAGATAAGAGCGCTGAGCCGGGCAAGCGCTATTATTATCAATTGGAAGAAGTGGAGCTTACCGGCTCCTCAACGCGCTTCGATCCCATCAAACTGGAAACGGGCAGCGGGTTTCCCGGCTGGCCCTGGTGGATTGCCGGGACCCTGGCGGCCATTGGCGCAGGATGGCTGTTGGGCAGCCTTTTCGGTAAGAAAAAAACGCATGAAACTGACAGCTAAAACTATCCTCATCACCGGCGCTTCACAGGGGATTGGCGCGGCTACGGCCCGGGCTTTTGCCGACTATCCGGTCAAACTGGCGTTAGTGGCCCGCTCAGAGCGGCTCATCTCCGAATTGGCCGAGGAACTGAATCGAAAACCGGGCGTTCAGGCCCTGCCCCTCACCGCCGATGTCGCCAATCCCGAAGAGGTGCAACAGGCAATCACCCGGATCAGAGCCGCGTTCGGCGGCGTCGATATTCTGGTGAACAATGCCGGCGTGGGCATGAGCAGTCCGGTGGGCGAAATTGACTTCGTCAAAGGCCGCGATCTCTTCGATGTCAACTTCTGGGGCGCTATCGGCATGGTGCAGGCTGTGCTGCCCGATATGCGGACGCAGAAAGACGGCCTCATCATCAACATCTCCTCCATCGTGGGACGCCGCGCCATGCCTGGCATCAGCATCTATTGCGCCTCCAAATTCGCACTCAACGCCTTCTCCGAGAGCATCCGTCTGGAGCTGAAGCCCGACAATATCCGGGTGGTCAGCTTCTATCCCGGCGTCACTGCCACTCATTTCGGAGACAACCTGCTCACTGGCCCGTCCACTGTGCAAGGCAAAGGCCGGGCCAAGGTCGCCTCTGCCGAGGAGGTGGGGCGGGCCATCGTGCGGGCTGCTATCAAAGAGCCCCGAGACGCATACGCCACTTTATTCGATCGTATCTTCGTTTGGGGCGCAACCTTTGCGCCTTGGCTGATGGACAGGATGCTGTCCCGGATGTAAGCCACTCCAACTCCACTCTCATCATCCCCCAACTATGAGCGCTTATCTTCCCCTGATGGGCTGGAACGAGATTCTGGCCCGGGTTTTCGATGGTTTTACCGTCGAAAAGAACGCTTCGCCCGATTGGCTGATCAACCCGGCCACCAAACGCAAACTCAAACTCGATTACCTTTACCCGGAGATCGGCGTAGCCGTGCGCTTCACAGGCATGAAAGCGAAGGGCCAGCGGCGCAAAAGCGATTGGGAAGAACTGGAGGATCAATCTCGCGACGAAATTCGTCGTGAGCTTTGTCGCCTGAACGGCGTCGATCTGGCGCTGATTTATCCGCTGGATCCTTTTCCCAATGAGCAATTGCGCCGCCTGCAGATGATCCTGGGCGCGGCCTCCCGGCGACTGGCCAAAACAAAACGCTTCAAGGGCAAGGCGGCGCTGATGGAAAAGCTGCATCGGGCCCGCAAACGTCTGGATGAAATCAGCCGCCACGTGAAGAAGCCTGAAGATCTGGCGGCCTATGCCGAGGCCTGGCGCGATCGCGAGGCCAACGCCATCGCAGAATTGCGCAAATCCGCTCCGCAAGTCCCCAAACGCAAAATCAATCCCAACCGTCTGAAAGTCGGACAAAAGGTGAAACACAGTCATTTCGGCGTGGGAACGGTGACGGCCATCGAGAAAGGCGAGGATGACAATTACGTCACCATCAACTTCATCACCAAAGGCGAGCGCAAATTCGCGTTGTCACTACTCGCAGGCAAATTGGCTGTGTCGCGCAAGGGTTGATGGGAAGGATCGGGCCTTTCAGGATACAGCGCCCCCGTTATCCGCTGCCTTTTTCGCTCTTTCATCCCTGTCTGCGAGCTGATAAAAAGCCAATAGCGCCACCAGCAACGCGACCCAGGCGATAATCTGACTCAGACGGAAACCGTCGCCTGTCACTGCTGCATCAGCTCGAAACGCATCCACAGCCAATCGCACGGCCGCGTAGCCCGCCGCGGCAAACAGCGCCGCCTGCCCGGGCGGCAAGCGACGCAACAGCGCCCAGAATCCGGCCAGCACCGCCAACACGCCCATCAGTTCGTAGTACTGCACCGGATGCCGGGCCACATTCCATTGAAAAATAGCCCAGGGAGCCATGCTGGGTTCGCCAAAGTGGCGTCCGTTCAGACCGTCGGCCAGGGCCAGGGCCGCCAGCGCCACCAATGCGCCCCCCGCCAGCGCATCCAGCAACTGTGGGGCGGGAATGGCGTATTTATGTTGATACCAAAACACCACAGCCGCAGCAGCAAGCGCCGCAAATAGCGGCTGGATAGCGGAAAAGTTGGGAGAAAGCGCGCTGAGAGGATCGGCGGCGTAAGCCGGGAAGTAGAAGACGACATGTCCCAGACGCCCGCCAACCAAAGCGGCAATCATGCCGTAAAAGCCCATATTGTAAATATGGTCAGGATCCAGGCCGCGACGGGCCGCCACCTTGCTGGCAAACCAAAGTCCCAAAAAGTAACCCAAAAGAACGAGTAGAGGATAGGTGGGCAGCGAGGCCGGGCCGATAGAGATGGTGGGATACATGGTTAAGGGTAAATGCTGCGAAGCTGTTGCTTGAGTAAAGCTGCGTTCATCTGTCCGATGACGACGCCATGAATCACGCCGTTGCGATCGATAAAAAACGTAGTGGGCAGGGAATTGACCTGGTATAGCTGAGAAGCCGCATATTGCGAATCCAGAACGACGGGAAATGTCAGTCCGCGCTCATCCAAAAAGGCCCGGACAGTGGCCGGCTCCTCAGACTGATTGACGCCCAACACTATCAGGCCGCCGGTCGAATAGGCGTCATGCACCGCCTGCAATTCGGGCATCTCGGCCTGACAGGGCGGACACCAGGTGGCCCAAAAATTCAATACGACCGCATTTCCACGCAAATCCGAAAGACGCAAGGTCTTGCCATCCAGGGTTTGCAGGGTGAAATCGGGCGCCGGATGCCCCTGCAAAGGGATGCTCTCGACAGCGGCCGCCGCACCGTCGGGAACGCGGCTCAGCCAAATCCATCCAGCGCCTAAAATCAACGCCAGCAGAATAAGAACAGAGAAAAAACGCTTGGAAGTCATCATATCATCCAGATTCCGAAAACCAGATGCAATCATAGCTCACTTTCTTACCCCGAAGCAACGAATTTTCAGATGCCGAGATGAAAATTTCCGAAGTAAACGCCCGGGCATTCATCCTTCAACTCTCAATACCGGAGAAGAAGCGTCGATCGCATCCGCCACTCCCAACAATTGATGTTCATAAGTATCGATCAACCCGAACAACACCTCATCGAAAAAAGCGTCGAAATCCGCCCGCAATTGCAAATCCTCCTCTTCGGTTAGACGCGCGCCTGCATCGCTGCTGGTAAGCGAACGCAGAAGTTTTTGTCTAAAAAATTGAAAAGCCCGCACGGTGTCCAACAGTGAAATCTGATACTTCAGCGAAGAAAATGCGTAAGCGCTCCCCAATTCATGCCCTTCTTTCATTAATGATTCCCGCTGTTGGGGCAAGGTGAGATAACGAATGGCCTTCTCGAAAAGCGAACGTCCCAACATTCGCTGATTGGTCATGCCCTCCTCATCGAATTGGCTATACCACGCCTGTTCGGAAGGCGGTGATTTTTCGAGATCGCGGCGCGTTTCCACCAGTGCTGTAGTGAAAAGCGCCTCTTCTGTGCTGGCCTCTGCGCCGGATGGCGCGCGGCTGGCCTGCATCAAAAATGTACGGATATCCTCCGCTCGAAAACGCCGGTGGCCGCCGGGCGTGCGATAGGAGGGCACTTTGCCGGCATCGGCCCACTGACGCAGAGTGGCGGGATGAACCCCCAGCAATTTACTCGCAGAAGAAAGCGTTAACCAGCGTGTCATCGATGACCTCGTTCAAAAATGATGGGGCGGAGACAAAATCACACCACCGTTGAAACACTCACAATACGACGGAAAGTGTATCATTCTCATCGGAAAACTGCAAGACAATAACAATTCTAATTTTCATCTAATTTTTTGCTTATGCCTTGCTAATGTTCCTGTTTTATCTATAAAGATGAGCGAGTTGCTCGAACCATCATCTTCCTTTGATGTCATATCCCAAAACAGGAGGTAGTAAGATGACAACCCTTGTACGCTGGGATCCCTTCCGCGAGATGATGCAGTTGCAGAACGCCGTTGATCGCATTTTCGAATCTGAGCTGGCTTCTACACTGCCTCTGTGGCGACAATCGGCCACTGCGTGGATGTTGCCGCTGGATGTCATCGAAACCGAAGATGAATTCATCGTCAAAGCCTCAATCCCCGGCATCTCACCCGACGAGCTGGATATCAGCCTGACCGACAACGTACTCACCATCAAGGGCGAGATCAAGGAGGAAGAGGCCGAAGAGGTGCGGTACCACCTGCGAGAACGCCGCTTCGGCATGTTCCAGCGCAGCATTTCTCTGCCTGTGCCGGTGAAAAGCGACAAGGTTGAGGCAGTGTATGAGAATGGCGTACTGACGCTGCATATCCCCAAGGTCGAAGAGGTGAAGCCAAAACACATTTCCATCAAAAAGGTCAGTTGAAATAGCTGGCCGCAAAGTTGATCGGGCCCGCCGGGGGGAGACCCCCTCGACGGGCGCGCATACATTTTCAATAATCTCACAAATGGAGGTGAAGCCATGACCAGCCTGACGGTTTATGATCCGGTTTACGATGTGCTTCGCCCCACCAACATCTTGGATGACTTTTTTGCTCCCATCGAAAGCTCCTTACTGACCACAGAACTGCTTCCCACCTCCACCAGCGCTTTGAGCAGCTTTGGCAACCTGCCTCTGGACATGTATGAAACCGATGAGGCGCTGGTCGTGGAAGCAGCGCTGCCCGGATTTGACAGGGATGAGATCCAAATCGAGGAGCACAATGGCATCCTCAGCATTCGCGCCGAACACAAAGAGGAGCGCGAACAAAAAGGGGGATCGTGGCTGGTGCATGAGCGCAGTGTCCAGCTTTTCGAGCGCACCGTGCCACTGCCAATTGAAGTAAAAGTCGATAAGGCTGAAGCAACATTAGAAAACGGGGTGCTGCACATCACGTTTCCCAAAACCGAATCCGAAAAGAAACTGATCAACCGCATCAAGGTCTCAGCTCCCAAGCTCAAGTTCCCCAAAATCGGCAAAAAGGAAGGGAAAATCAAGGTGAAAATGGGATGAAAAGCAGTTTTCACAAAAAAACGGCGCAGCCGTGAGAGCTACGCCGTTTTTCGTTTGCAGATGAAGTCTATTGTGTTTTTTGGCGTAAAAAGCGGCTTGGTTGATCCAACGCTGTTTACCGTTGGCCGAACACTGCGCTTGCAACGTCGGGCGCGGGATCGTTTTGAAAATGGCCCGTCTTTTCACGCCCCATGGTTGCGTTTGCCAGCCTGAGGCCCTATACTTTATGGGTTAAAATGATGCCGCAACGCCTCCTCTGGCGGCTGTACGACCAGCGCCATATTCCAACTCAACTGGTGTCTCATGACCTCAAATCGTTCAGAACAACGCACAGCATGGTTCTTTAGCATCTTACTCATCTTATTGATGACAGTTTTTTTGGGGGGATGCGGGTCCAAATCCACGCCCGAACCCACGCCCACCAAAACGCCCATGCCTCCCACATGGACGCCTACGCCCACACAATTGCCGCCTACAAATACGCCGACGCCTCTTCCCACCAACACGCCCACGCCTGAACCCACAGCGACGCCCACGCCAGCATACATCAATCCTGTAGAAAATAGCGATGTCTCTTTCCTCACAGGCCTGAAGCCCGCAGACCCGGGCTTGCTGCAACGGCGCCCGCTGGACATCAAAGTCGCCAACCAGAAAAGCGTCATCCCGCAAACGGGCCTGAGTAAGGCCGATATAGTGGTTGAAAGCCTGGTCGAATTCAATCAAACCCGCTACGACGCCATATTTCAGAGCCAGAGCGCGCCGCGAGTGGGCTCTATTCGCAGCGCCCGCCTCATCGATCTGGAACTCCCCGACATCTTCGACGCCATCCTGTGCTTTTCGGGCGCAGTCGAGCCGGTGCGGCAGAAGCTGTACCACACCCCCGATCTGCAAGACCAGATACTGGAGCAAAATCTGAACCCGGACGCGTTCTACCGCGACCCCAACATCCCCGTGCCCGACAATCTGTTCGCCAACACCGACATCTTGTGGTCGTATATCACCCAAAAAGGCTGGAACAAACCGCCCCATCCTCCCGGCGGCTGGGTTTTTGGCGAAAATGCGCCCGCAGATGCTCCCACTGCATCAGCCATCGACATCCCGTATCCCACATTCCCCGTGCGTTGGGCCTATGACGCGGCCGGGGGCAAATGGCTGCGCTGGCTGAACGGCCAACCGCATATTGACAAAGGCACGGGCGCACAACTCACCGCCGATAACATCGTCGTCATCTTCGCCAAACATGTCAAAACCCCAATTCTGGAATACGGAACCGAGCGTATGGGCGATGATTGCGCCAATTGCTCCGTCGAGGTGCAGCTCTGGAATGAAGGCCCGGTGCAGGTCTTTCGCGACGGTAAAGTTTATAATGGCAAATGGGTGCGCACCGGCCGCGAACAACCTTTCCAGATCATCTTCAGCGATGGATCGCCCATTCCGCTGAAACCGGGCAACAGTTGGTGGCAGGTCGTCCCCATCGAGATGACCGTCACCATCACGCCTTGAATGCAGCGTATCCAAATTCACATCCCAGAGAAACCCGCTTGAACAACCGGACGTCATCCAACGCCCAACCGGCGCGAGTTTCCCTTTTTCCACTTCAGGAGTAAAAAAATATGAGCCTAAAAGGCAAAGTTGCAGTGCTTCGCACCTCTCCCCGCACCATCTTCGCCGATTATTATCGGTTGATGAACCTGGCGGAATATCAGAATTATCTGCCCAAAGATGTCGAAACAGCCCTCAAGATCAACATCTCATGGCATTTCTTCTATCCTGGCAGCTCCACCACGCCCTGGCAACTGGAGGGCGTCATTCGCACCCTGCTCAAGGACGGCTATCCCCGGGAATCCATCCATGCGTCTCATAACCGCACCGTGGTCATCGATTCCCGGCTGGGCGAGCGGGAAAACAAACAAGTCAACGTGGTCGAAGCCTACGGCCTGCGCAACATCCATCTTTACGAAGAAGACATCGAATGGATTCACATCCGGGACGCGGTGGGCGATCTGGCCGATAACTTCCTGGTGCTCAACGACGTCTATCCCGACGGATTCTATATCCCCAAGCGCTTCATCGGCGAGAACATCATCCACCTGCCCACGGTCAAGACTCATGTCTTCACCACCACCACCGGCGCTATGAAAAACGCGTTCGGCGGCCTGCTGAATGAGCGCCGGCACTGGACGCACCCCGTCATCCACGAGACCCTGGTGGATCTGCTGATGATCCAGCAAAAGATTCACTCGGGCGTGTTTGCGGTGATGGATGGCACGTTTGCGGGCGATGGCCCTGGCCCGCGGGCCATGATTCCTTACGTCAAAAATGTGCTGTTGGCCAGCGCCGATCAGGTGGCCATCGACGCTGTGGCGGCCAAGATGATGCTGGGGATCAATCCGTTGTCCATCGAATATATCCGCCTGGCGCACGAAATGGGCTTGGGCTGCGGCGATCCTGACAAGATCGAGATCGTTGGCGATGTGGAAGAGGCCAAAAAGAACTGGCATTTCACCGGTCCCTTCAAGAAGATGACATTCGCTTCGCGAATGCAACACCTCATCTATTGGGGCCCGCTAAAAGGCCCCATCGAGTGGTCACTGAAGACGGTGCTGGCGCCCTGGGCTTACGCCGCTTCGGTCATCTACCACGATATGTTCTGGTATCCCTTTGTGGGCAAGAAGAAGATGAAACTGGCGCTGGAAAGCGAATGGGGTCGTCTCTTCCGCAATTGGGAGACCCTGACGCCCGACGACCAGGGCTTCACCGATGTGGGGGAAGACGCGGCTGAACTGCATCTCGAAGGCATGTCCGCTTTCTGGAAGTCCTTCTCTCTGCTGTGGATGTCGCTCAAGGAATCGCCCGAGATCAGCGCTCATCGCCGCCACCATGACATCAGCCAGGAGGAATTCGAGGAACGCTACTACATGAAAAAACATCATGGCGGGCCAGCAGGCAATCAGTACACAGCCACCGTGTTCGTCTCCTTTTTGGCGATGTTGGCGGCAGTGCTGCTGGTCATCTTCGGAATCAGGAAGAAAAAAGATTAAACGCTCCCAGACACAGAAACGGACGCCGACGCTGGCGTCCGTTCTCTTCATTCCGGATCATGCCCCCCACGCCATCTATTCAAACACTGGAGCAAATAGGAGTGCATTTGCTTTCCCTGGAAAACGCATCGCTGAAAGCAGCCGCTTCCATCATCATCGTTGTGGCGCTGATGTTATTGCGAAAGGCGCTGAACAAATTTGTTGTCAGCCGCAATCTTTCCAGTTCCAACGCTTACTTCTGGCATAAAGTCGTCACCTACAGCACGATTTCACTCATGACGCTTATCGTCGGCGGCATCTGGCTGTACGGCGTCCAGAATCTGGCCACTTTTCTGGGGCTGCTCAGCGCGGGCCTGGCCGTGGCCCTGCGGGAGCCCATCGTGGATGTAGCGGGATGGTTTTTCATCCTGGCGAAACATCCCTTCAGCCTGGGAGATCGCATCGAGATCGACGCCATGCGGGGAGATGTCATCGATATCGGACCGTTGTATTTTTCTGTCATGGAAATAGGGCGATGGGTGGATGCAGAACAAAGTACGGGCAGGATCATTCACATCCCCAATAACCGGGTTTTTACCAGCGCCATCGCCAACTACACCCAGCAATTCCCCTACATCTGGGATGAGATTCCGGTGCTCATTACATTCGAAAGCAATTGGGAAAAGGCAAAAGATATTCTGGAGAAGATTATCAGCGCCCATGCCATCATCTTCACGAAGGTGGAAGAGCGGGAGGTGAGGGAACTGGCCACGCGTTACTACATCAAGCTGGGAGCATTGACGCCCATTGTGTACACAACGGTCGTTGATAGCGGCGTGCAGTTAACCATGCGTTATCTCACGCCCGCCCGGCAACGACGCGATAAAGAGCAGCAGATCTGGGAATCGGTGCTGCGGGCGTTTGCTCGGGAAGATGACATCGATCTGGCCTACAACACCCAACGCGTTTTCTACAATCCCCGCGAAGGCAAACAGGGAACCGGCGGCCCGAAGCGCCGAAATGAGCCATCATGAGTCGTCCCGTCGCCATCTTCAATTGCCGCGTGCCCACGCCCCGGCAAGAGATAACCTCGGGCGTCGTGCTCATCGAGGGCGACCGCATCGCAGCTGTAGGCCCGGCAGAAGGCCTGACGCTGCCAGCGGACGCGGTGTTATTGGATTGCGAGCTGGGCGAGATCAGCGCCGGGGACATGGACGCCGCGGGGCGGCCGGTGCAGGCGGGCGGGCCCGCGCATCTGGTGTGTCGCAATCGGTTTGGGGAGGTGGCCTGGGTGATGCGCTCGGGCGTCATCGTATTCCCGCCCGGCGCGGCAGCGCCTCCTGCGCCGCCATCATGGCGGCAGCGACGGCAAACAGCCATCGAACTCGTCATCTCCTGGCTGAAACAGCGCCCGGAATCCGTGCACATCCAGAACACCAGCGCCATTCACAGATTCTGCCAAAAGGGCATCGACATCCTCTGGCGATTTCAGACGGCAGGCGCTGACGCGCAAACCCTCAGCATTCGCGTCGTCCCCTCGCTGAACGATCACCCCGGCAGCATCTTCATTCTCGACGGCAAATCGGCCCGCAAACTGCCCGAGGCGGGCCTGAGCGGCACTTCCGCCCACTGGTGGTTCTACTACCACGGCCATGATAGCGTCATCACCTGCTTTCCGACAGCGGCGCTGAAAAGATGGATGGACCATCATGCCAAAGAAATCCCGCCAACTGCTGTACAGACGGCGGGACTATCCTTTCAACTCAGCGGACGCGCGATTCCGGCCGAGCGATTACAACGCGAAATCCCCAAAATCCGGATAATCCAGCTCTAAAACACTTCCAGGGTGCGGGCGATGTAGGGGAACACTGAGATATTGTAATTTTGCCACAGCGTCTCGGGCGCAACGATGACGATGCGCCAACGCTGATCGCCATGATTGAAAACAACGACCCGAACATGGGCGGGATGGCCGCTTTTGAGATAGGTGGAACGGGCGTCCGCAACCTGACCTTCAACATCGGCAATCGATACTCCTGTGGCCAGCCCCCATTCCTCCGGCTCAGCCAGTCCGCCGGGGATAATCGACGCTATCTCCGATGACGCCGATTTTTTGGCCTGACGCATACTCCAGCTCAACGGCGCATGGGGCGAGCCATCCAGGCGACTGATGGCGTAAATGCTGAGATCCCCGCCCGCTTCCCTTTTGCTGAGCAGGGCGGTGCGATGCGGCTGAGCGTACTCCTGCAAATCCCATCCCGGCGGGATGCAAAAACTGACGCCCCACACGAACACCGCCTCCTGAGCGCCATCACACACGCTGGGCATGGTGGGAATAGGCGACGGAGTGGGAGTGGCGGTGGGTTCGACAGGTTGCGTCGCCGCCGAAGCTCCCCCCAAACTTGACGTCGGCGTCACTGGCAAAGAATGAACCTCTGTGTCGCCCGACATCGGAGAAGAAGGTTTTGCAACAGGCGTGGAGGGAAGCACTGTTGGTCTGAGCGTCTTGGCGGCAGGAACCAAAATCACTGATCCCACCACCAGCTTATTGGGGTTGGAGAAATTATTGAGCTTCTGTAATTCCGGCGTCGTTGTGTTGAACTTTCGGGCAATGCTGGACAACGTATCCCCTTTTTGCACTTTATAGGTCGTTGTCCCGGGTTTCACAACCGGCTTTTTGACCGCTCTCGGAGTGGGTGGCGCAGGAACCTTTAATTCCTGCCCGACAGCAAGCGTGGAGGGATCGGCGATAGCGTTGAGACGCTGCAACGCCTCAACCGATGTGCGATATCGCTTGGAGATGCTGTAAAGCGTATCACCTTTCTTGACCACATAGGTTGTATAGCGAGGAGCGGGCGTGACCAACGGACGAGATGTTGGCCTGACCACGCCTGTCGCCAGGGTTGGCGGCTTCGCAGCGCCGGACGGCGTGACGGTGGAACTCGCAGTCCTTGAAGAAGTTGGACGGGGCGTTGCAGATGCAAGTTGTCGGGTGTTGGTCGTGCGCTGCTGCGCCTCCATGGGAAGCTTGTCGAAATAGGAAGCGATCTGATCGCGTCCTAACCAAAGCGCCGCGCCCACAATGATAACGCTGACCCAAAACCAGATAGAACGAAACATAGGAATGCCGTCGGGGGGGGAAAGTTGAGTGTAGTGGGGGAAAAATGACCTGAGTCACTCCAAGCTTATCACGGACAGGCCAACAGGTCAAGCACGATAGGAGGAAAGAGTGCGTTTCAATTGGGAGCGCGTTCTTGTATTTCTGGCCGACTCAAGTCGGGCTCTTCAGGTATGCAGCCAAAGGAGGAGTCCCGCCATTGGAGGGTCCGGGTTCGTTCGGTTAGGGCTATGGTGACTTTTGAGAATTTGCCATTCAATGCCAGCCGATTTATACTCAGTGCCCACAAATGAAGACACTTTCGGGGGAAGTCCGGTGCAAATCCGGCGCTGTCCCGCAACTGTGAGAACCTGCTGGTTCGAGCCAGAACGCCCGAAGCTGCAACGACGCAACGCCCTGCGCGGACAGGGTCGTCGGCAAAACCATCTGCCCGACGCCGCCCCTGTTTCCCCAGCAGGGGCTTTTTCATTGGCTCCCCTGAAAAAAGGTCGCGATCAGCAGCGACGATAGAGAAGACAGCGAAAATGGTGTGGTTTCAGCTACTTTTCCTTGGCGAAACCATGATATTTTCCTTTGCGCCTTGGCAGCTTTGCGTGAGATCAAGCTTTTTTCAGTCGATCCTTCATTGCCCCATCTACCATCAAAAAAGGAGACTTTCTACAATGACGCTTCACGAACTCATCTCCTCGATCCCACCCCTAGACGAAGCCGCCATGGCCGCGGCCCGGGAACGACAGGATCAGCTCACCAAGCCTCAGGGCAGCCTGGGACGGCTGGAAGAGCTTTCCATTCGCATCGCAGGCATCACCGGCCAGGCCCGGCCCGTCATCAAAGATAAAGTCATCACCGTCATGGCGGGCGATCATGGCGTGGTGGCCGAGGGCGTCAGCGCCTTTCCCCAGGAGGTGACCCCGCAGATGGTGATGAACTTCCTGCACGGCGGCGCCGCCATCAATGTGCTGGCCCGACACGTGGGCGCGCGGGTGGTGGTCGTCGATATGGGCGTGGCTGCGGACCTGCCCGCAGTTCCCGGCCTGGTGAACAAGAAGATCGCCTACGGCGCAGCCAACATGGCCCAGGGCCCGGCCATGACCCGCGAGCAGGCCGAGCAGGCGCTGCTGGCCGGGGCCGATGTGGTTTTGTCGCAGTTGAAGCAGGGATTGGACATTTTGGGCACGGGCGATATGGGCATCGGCAACACCACGCCCTCCGCGGCCATCGCCGCCGCGATGACAGGGAAAGATCCCGCTATCATCGTCGGTCGGGGAACGGGCCTGGATGACGCGGGGGTGCAGAACAAGATCGAAGTGGTGCGCCGCGCCCTGTCCGTCAATCAGCCGGATATGGATGACGCCCTGGATGTGCTGGCCAAAGTGGGCGGATTCGAGATCGCGGGCCTGGCTGGGGCTATCCTGGCCGCGGCCGCTAACCGCGTGCCCGTCATGGTGGATGGCTTCATTTCCACCGCCGCCGCCATGATCGCGGTGGGGCTGGCGGCGCCAGCCCGCGAGTATCTCTTTGCCAGCCACCATTCCCAGGAGCAGGGGCATGGCGTCATGCTGGACTGGCTGGGCCTGAAACCGCTGCTGGACCTGGATTTGCGTCTGGGCGAGGGCTCAGGCGCGGCTCTGGGCCTCTCGCTGGCCGAGGCCGCCTGCAAGGTGCTGGATGAAATGGCCACCTTCGCCGAAGCCGCTGTCGCGGGCAAAAACCAATAATCAGTGGGCAGTAAACAGTAATCAGTCTGAGGCGTCCCGTCATGCTCTCCTCCCTCCTCACCGCCTTCAACTTCCTCACCATCTTGCCCCTGCCCTGGCGCGATACCAGCCAGCAGAGCCTGGGCCAGGCGGTGGGATGGTTTCCACTGGTGGGATTAGCCATCGGCGTCGTCCTGGCCGGACTGGATTGGGGCCTGAGCCAGTTTTTGCCGTCCGGCGTCACCGCCGTGCTGGTGATGATCGCGTGGCTGTTGGCCAGCGGCGCCATCCACTTCGACGGCTTTCTCGATTCGTGCGACGGCCTGTTCGGGGGCAAGACGCCCGTGCAGCGGCTGGAGATCATGCGAGACCATCGGGTGGGCGCGTTTGCAGTGGCGGGCGGCGGCCTGCTGTTGTTGTTGCGATACAGTGCATTGACGGGGCTGCCTCTCCGCACCATCCCTTTGCTGCTGGCTCTGGCGCTGAGCCGCTGGGCCATGTCTCTGGCCATCGTCTTTTTTCCCTACGCCCGCAAACAAGGTCTGGGCCGGGCCATGAAGGATCACGCCCGCTGGCCCCAGGCTCTGCAGGCCACCCTCATCGCCCTGGTCGCGGCCTGGTTCATCGGCGGCGTTTCGGGACTGATGGCTATGGTGACCGCGGGCGTGGTCATGATCCTGGCTGCGCTCTTCATCCGCACCCGCATCCCCGGCCTCACCGGCGACAGCTACGGCGCCATCAACGAACTGGTCGAGGCGGCAGTCCTGGTCTTTTTCACTACATTGTTTTGGCGTTAGACTGATAATCACTTATCGCTGATGCGTACAAACAGCGTGACTGTTGGCCAGATGTTCTGACTGATGACTGCTCACTGATTACTGAATACTGCCATGTTTCCCTTTCCCGGCGTCACCCTCGACCAGAATGACGAAGCGCTGATCCTGCGCAGCGACGCGCCCCTGCACATGCTCTCCTCGGCGGTTGTGGGGGGCGGTTTTCT
>JALSPL010000171.1 GCA_026985975.1 Anaerolineae bacterium
CGGGCGGCTTGTTTGAATCGGGTCCAGGGGGTGGTCATGGTTCGGTTGGTTCAGGAACGGGAGGGAAAATCGACTCGCAGGCGGCGATGAGCCGGTCGGTGAGGGCGTCGAAGCGGGCATCGATGACCTGACGCGCCGGGTCGGCCTCGTACCAGGCCACGATCTCTTGCGCCCCCTGCGAGAAGGGGACGGTGCAGGCGAAGCCGGGCGCCAGGCGTTTGATCTTGCTGTTGTCGAAGATGCGGGGGTTGGATTTATCGCCCAGCACGCCCGCGCCAAGCTCGGGGTCATAGGCCGCGATGAGGTCTGCGGGGACGTGAATCAGTCGGGGCTCCACGCCCAAGGCCCGGGCCATGATGGTGTAAATCTGGTTCCAGGTCAGCCACTCATCCGAGGTGATGTGCACCGCCTCGCCGATGGCCCGGGCGTTGCCCAACAGGGGGACGAAACCCTTGGCGAAATCCTGATGATGGGTCAGCGTCCACAATGATGTGCCGTCACCATACACCAGCGCCTTTTTGCCCTGTTTCATGCGATGCAATGAAGTGTAGCCGCCGAATAGCGGCACTTTTGTTTGATCGTAGGTGTGGGAGGGGCGGACGATGGTCATGGGGAATTTCTGATCCCGGTAAGCCCGCACCAACGCCTCCTCGCACGCGATTTTATCCCGGGAGTATTGCCAGTAGGGATTGTCCAGGGGCGTGGATTCGGTGACGGGCAGCAGGCCGGCGGGAACCTGATAGGCGGAGGCGGAGCTGATGAAGATATACTGGCCCGTGCGTCCTCGAAACAGCGCGATGTCCCGCTGGATCTGGTCGGGCGTGTACGCGATCCAGTTGACCACTGCGTCCCATGTGCGCCCGGCCAGCGCGGCCGCGCCCGACGCGTCGTCCATGTCGCCGTGCAGGATTTCGACGCCAATGGGGATGTCTCGTTGGGTGCGGCCGCGGTTGAGCAAGGTCAGCTCGACGCCCTGCTCCACCGCAAGCCGGGTGCAGGCCGAGCTGATGACGCCCGTCCCGCCGATGAAGAGAACTTTCATGGGGATAACTCCTGGGTGATGGGGTTGGGGAATAGGATTAGGAGTGGGATTAGGAGTGGGATTAGGAGTGGGAGTAGGATTGGGAGTGGGATCGAGAATCGGCTCATCCAATCCTACTCCTATGTGACTACTAACGTTGATGGTCGATTTCCGTTAAACCTTTCGCCACGAAGGCTCGAAGGGGGCGAAGACACGAAGTTTTTTTATTTTTTTCTTCGATTCTTCGTTTTTCTTCGTGTCTTCGTGGCTAAGATCGGTCTACGTAAGCAGTTACAATCCTATTCCTAAATCCTATTCCTAATCCTACCTCCCCCGCGGCTCGGTCTGCCACATATCGATGTTGGGCCCGAGTTTTTCCTTGACCGGGCGCGTGGCCTGATCGAGCTGGCGGAGGATGTCGGGCGAGAGGGTGATGTCGGCGGCCAGGGCGCTGTTTCGGGCCTGCTCGGGGCGTCTCATGCCCGCGATCGCCGAGGCGACGCCCGGCTGGTGCAGCAGCCAGGCCAGGGCCAGATGCGTCATGGAGAGGCCCGCTTCGTGGCTGATGCGCCGGATTTCGGCCAGCGCGGCGTTGGTCTCGGCCAGGCAGCCATCTTCGCGATGCCGGGTGTGGGGCCAGTCGGGCGGGTAGTGACGGGTGCGGGCCCGGGTGATGGGCAGGTCTTCGGCCCGCTGGTAGCGCCCCGTGAGCAAGCCGTGCATCAGCGGACTGTAGGCCAGGATGCTGATCTCGTTCTCCTCGCAGAGCCGCTGCACGCCGTATTCGATGGCCCGGAAGAGCAGGCTGTACGGGAGCTGATCGCTGGCCGGGCGGCCCACCGCCAGCAGCTCGGGCAGATCGATGACGCCGAAATTGGAGACGCCCAACGCCCGCACCTTGCCCTCCCGTTGCAAGCGTTCCATGGCCGCCCAGCTTTCGGCGAAGGGAATCTCGCGGCTGGGCCAGTGAATCTGCAAGAGGTCGAGATAATCGGTGTTCAGGCGGCGCAGGCTGGCCTCGCAGGAGCGCGTCAGGTCATCGGGGGCCAGATGGTGGGCGCTGACCTTGCTGGCGATGATCACCTGACGCCGGACCCCCTGCAACGCCCGGCCCAGCACCTCATCCGAATGCCCGTCGCCGTAGGCTTCGGCGGTGTCAAAGAAATTGACGCCCGCGTCCAGCGCCGCATGCACCGTAGCGATGGAGGCTGCGTCATCCTGCGGGCCCCAGTGAAAGTCGCTGGCCAGCCCCCAGCAGCCCATGCAGATGGTCGAGACCTGGATGTCGGTGGGGCCCAGTGTGCGATAGTTCATGTGCGGTAGTCTCCAAGCACTGCCATGCTTTCAGCATCGAGATGTAGGTGATCGTTCTGATATACTCCTGCGATGGATGAGAATCCAACTATGGAGCGGGAATTCCGCTGTGTTATAATGAGTTATCATGAGTAAGGCCGATAAGATTCTCAAAAAGATGAGAGAGAATCCAAAACCTCAGGATTATCCAATCGAAATCCGTCCTATTCCGCCAGAAGAAGGCGGCGGTTATCTGGCGTTGTTTCCGGATCTGCCCGGCTGCATTGCGGATGGCGAGACGCCTGAAGAAGCCATCCGTAATGCTTTGGACGCTGCCGAGTCCTGGCTGAAAACAGCCCGAGAATTCGGTGATCCAATTCCAACGCCATTTGAATCAAGTGATAACGATTGGCTATCATACGCGCCGCGCAATCTCTACATGCGATTAGCGGATCGAGCTCAGCAAGAAGGCGTTAGCGTCAGCGAATTGGCCGTCGAGTATCTGGCGGAAGGGCTCAGACGGCGCACGCCTCAGCATTAGTTTGCTGGATGACGGGGTTGGCTCAATGCAGGTTTGGGACTTGGCTCGCGGAGTCTGCATCCAGGAAGAGGCGGGCGTGAGGCGTGGTGCGGAGGATGGAGCCGGGGCATGATTCGCTGATGGGCTCCAGCAGGGCCCGGCGCACGGCTTCGGCTTTGCGGGCTTCGGGCACGATGGCCAGCACATGCCGGGCCGCCAGCAACGCGGGGATGGTGAGGGTGATGGCGTGGGTGGGGACTTCGTCCAGGCCCGCAAAATGGCCCTCGCCCACCTGCTGCCGCCGGGAAGCCTCGGCCAGGCGCACGACCTTCACCCACACCGGGTCGTTGAATTCGGCGAAGGGCGGATCGTTGAACGCAAGATGCCCGTTTTCGCCATAGCCCAGGGCGCAAAAATCCGCAGGATGCGCTCGCAGCAGGGAAGCGTAGTCCGCACAATCCTGCTCCAGCCGCCCGGAGCGGGCCCGCACCGGATAGAATTCCCCCACATCGATGTAATCGAGAAAGTGCCGGTGGAGGAAGGTGGGGAAGCTGGCGGGATGGCCTTCGGGCAGGGCCACATACTCATCCATGTGGAAGACCGTGACCTGAGGCCAATCCACATCCATCTCTCGCAGCGCCTGCAGGAAGGTGAGCTGCGAATTGCCGGTGGCGATGATGATGTTGGCCCGGCCTCGTTCGGCGATGGCCCGGTGCAGAATGTCGGCCGCAACCTGCGCCGCGGCCTGGCCCATGGCCTCATTGGTTTCGTACACATCCACGGGCAGCGAGTCGATTTGGGTTGAAAAGAGAGGGGTGGGAGGCATGAGTTGTTTTCCGTGAGGGAGAGGGGGAAGATTAATGGACTGATGATTGATGATTGATGATTAAAGGGGGGATGCTTTTATC
>JALSPL010000172.1 GCA_026985975.1 Anaerolineae bacterium
CCGAAGGAGCGCAGCGACTGAGGAATCTGTTCCGTAAATAGACGTTGGCGTCGTTTGCAAAGGCGCTCTCGAAGCCAACGTTGGCCGAGCTGACGAGGAACGTAAAGCGTAAAACGTGAAACGTAAAGTCCTTACGCATTACGCATCACGTTTTACGGGCTTGGCTGTTCCATCAGGTTGACTCGCTCATTTTCATTCTTATCGGCGTGCAAACGCTCATGATACCTGTTCCGTAAATAGAACGCAGATGACGCAGAAAAGTCTGATCTTCGCAGATCAAAAAGATAAAATCAGAATAATCTGCGCTAATCTGCGAGTATCAGCGGTATCTGCGTTCCAGATTTTCATTCTTATCAGTGTGCGGCCGCTCATGGCGCCTGCTTCGTAAATAAAGTTATGTTTACGTCATTCCGAAGGAGCGCAGCGACTGAGGAATCTCCCCGCTTGCAAACGCGAGATTCCCTTCGGCTGCGCTCAGGACATTCTTCGCTCCCGCTGGTCGTCGGAATGACGTAACGAGATTTTCATCGGTATCGGCGGGCTGCCGCCCGTGTCGCCTGCTTCCGATCTTTTTCAATGATGCCAACAATTGGTGCGCCGCAATCAGTAATCTGGATGAAACAAACATGGATCCGGTCAGGCCCAATCAATGTATGGGGGCTGCATCCCTGTTTGGATGAACCCCTTTGCTGTTAGTATAATGGCTGCATCTAACCGGACAGAATTTGTTCCGCCTCGCTTCTTTTCCTCAAACGTTCTTGATTTTTCCGTTGATTTTTATGATGTTACCTTCCGCATTCTGGCACAGATTTCTACTGATGGCCTTTCTGCCCTTGATGATCATCTTGTCGGCATGTACTTCTGCCTCATCGCCCACTTCTGACGTCGGTGAACCAGACTCGCCGTCAACCGTCGATCGTCCCGTTCCCGCCACGCCCATTGTTAGCGTTCAGTCCGGAGATCTGCAGGGCGTCCGGGAGGATGACGTCTTCGTATTCAGGGGCATTCCCTACGCAGCGCCGCCCGTGGGCGAGTTGCGCTGGCGCGAACCGCAGCCGCTCAATCCATGGCAGGGCGTGAGAAAGGCGGACGCTTTCGGGTATTCCTGCATCCAGCCCGATACATCATCGCTGGAAGGAGCGGGCGATCCTGGTGCGTTAAGCGAAGATTGCCTCTTTCTCAACGTGTGGACGCCCAGCATTACCTCTGGAGATCGTCTGCCCGTGATGGTCTGGATTCACGGCGGCGGGCTGGTCATCGGCGCCGGAAGTCTGCCTGCATTCACCGGCGCGCCCCTGGCGCAACGAGATGTCGTGCTGGTGACCTTCAATTATCGACTGGGGCCCCTGGGCTTTTTCGATCATCCGGCGCTGGAAGAAGCCAATCCCGATGGACCTGTCAACTTCGGGCTTCTGGATCAAATTGCGGCGTTGCAATGGGTGCAGAAAAATATCGCTGCATTCGGCGGCGATCCCGACAATGTGACCATCTTTGGCCAGTCCGCGGGCGGGCAGAGCGTGCTGGCCCTGATGACATCGCCGCTGGCGCAGGGGCTGTTCCACAAGGGCATTGTCGAGAGCGCGTATGGGGTCATCAGCAACCCGCGTGTCAGAGCCCTGGATGCCGGTATTCGCCTGGCCAACGATGTGGGCCTGAATGGGGCTGATGCGACGCTGGATGACTTGCGAGCAGTCCCGGCAGAAGCCTTTGCTCAGGTGACCGATCCCCTGGCGTCCCTGGCGCCTTCCTTTGTCGTCGGCGATCCGGTCCTACCTGAACCCATTTCGGATGTGTTCCGGGATGGACGGGAGGCGCCCGCGCCCCTGATCATCGGCAGCAACAGCGATGAGGCCAGTGTGGCCGGCGCGTTCGGCTTCGATCCAGCGCTGCTGCTTGAAAGCCTGCCCGGGATGAAATGGGTGCTCAAAGTCCTGTATTGGGGAACAGGCGATGATTCCGATCTGGCCCGCCAGGTCATCCGAGATGTGATTTTCACCTCCTTTGCCCGGCGTATTGCAGCCTGGCACACCCGGCAAGCGCCCACCTGGCGCTATTACTTCAGCTATGTGCCCGAGAAACTGCGGGAAACGAAAACCGGCGTGGGGCATGGCGATGAAATCGTATTCGTGATGGACACCATGGATTATGTGCCCTCCCCTGATCGGTTCACGTCCGCCGATCGGCAAATGGCCAAACGAATGGGAAGCTATTGGACGGCGTTTGCGCGCACGGGCGAGCCAGATCCGGCCGGAGAACCGCACTGGCCGCGGTTTACATCCCGTAAAGATCGGCTCATGGAATTCGGAGAGCGCATTCGGGTGCGCAAAAACTTCATGAAACTGCGCCTGAATTTCTACAACTTCCTGATCCGCGTCCTCGATTGGTACGTGCGGCGATAATCTTGAGACCCGACGTTAGTTCGAATAGATTCAGCATGACAGGCCTGGCTATAATCCCTCAATACGTCCTGGATTTTGTCGATGATCAGCGCGTCGGGCCGGGGCGTCAGTCTGCCTGCAAGAACTTTGTGGAACTGCACCGGTAAAAACTGGCTGAGCAAACTCAGGGGGATAGAACGTTTGGCAAGATTGGTCAGGAGCCTGGACAAAGCCCGCTGCATCTCCGGCTCCGGCCAGTAATAGCGGATGCGGTCACTGAAGCTGTATTTGCGTTTGAAGGCCAGCGCCCGTTCGTCGCCCTGATAGTATTTTCGCCAGTGAGCGGGCCGCACCAGCATGATCTCATCCAGCGTTTCGATGATGTGCGATTGTTCATTCGCGGGCAGCAGTTCTTTTTCCATCATGGCCAGGGCGAAAACCGCTTCGCGGAAGGCGAAGGTCAGGCCCGGACCCACTTTGAGGATGGCGAAATGGTCTCGCACCAGGGCCCGAAGCGCCTCGGGCGTCTGATAGTCGGTGGAGTGGGCCTCGTAGACCAGGGGCTGGGTTTCGATGAAGGTCGCCAGCTTGCGAGCGGCGTCAGGGTCGTAAGGCAGCACGAAATCATCGCCGAATTCCACGCCCGGCTGCACCACCACCGCCACCACCCGTTCCCAGGCCGCGTCCAGGCCCGCGCGGCGAAAAGCCCGCTCGGTCACGTCAATGGTCTCCCGCACATCCGCCACTGAGGTGACAGTCACGCCCTCCTCGTGTTCAGTAGCGCCGCCAGGCACGGGCACCTCGGTGCCGATGACATAGCGTAGCGTCTGCTCGCGCCCCAGTTGGGTTGCAGTTTCCTCCGCGGCCCGGGCCAGGCGGGCGGCGCGGCGGGCCGAGACTTCCACAGCCAGCGGTCCGGCCGGATCATCCCCCAGCTTCATGCTGCAATCCAGATGGATTTTGCTGTATCCGGCCGCCACGTAATCCCGCACAAGCTGCTCGGCCTTGGGCATGGCGCTGGCTTCGGGCTCGGCCTGCCACACATTCGGGCCCAGATGGTCGCCGCCCAGCAGGATGCGGTCGGGCGGGAACCCGGCTTCCCGGGCCAGATCGTGGACGTAGGTCACGAAATCCGCGGGCGTCATGCCGGTGTAGCCGCCGAACTGGTTGACCTGATTGCAGGTAGATTCGATGAGGAGGTGATCGGCGCCCGATCGCATCGCGGCTTTCAGCACCCAGGGATGGGCGGAGCAGATGGAGGGGAGGCCGCGAGGCTCGCCCTGTTTTTGGGCTGCAAGCATGTCATCCAATAATGAGTTTGCCATTTTATCCTTCATTTTACTTGATAAAGTTAGAATT
>JALSPL010000173.1 GCA_026985975.1 Anaerolineae bacterium
AGGGGTTTGCCACGGGTGCATTTCAAATTTGGGGCGAAGCCCCACGCATAGAGGCGATGCACTTCGAAAGTGCGTCGCACCCCTGGAGACGTCTCGAAATTGAAACGCCTCCGTTTGCTACGACCAGATAAATCATTGCAACGCTATCTTGACTCCCCAAACAGATGTTTGATCCTGAAGGTGAAAAGCAGATACGCGCCAAAGCCAGCGGCCCAGAGCAATGAGACCACGGCCACGAAGCGATAATCCGCCGCGGATTTCAGCGGCTCGATGTAGAGAAATTTCTGAGCCAGGCCGATATGCGTGGTAAGCAGGAACAGCGCCCCCGAGATGATCGCCACGATGACGGTGAGCAGGTTGCGGGCCAGGGTGTTGACGCTGGTGGTGAAAAAGATGGGCGGGCGGATGAGCATGGCTAGCAGCAATCCGATGAAGATCAGGCCATGCACCAGTGCATTCTGGGCGTCGGCGAGATGGCCGTAGAGTTTCAAGAAATGGTTGAAGATGATGTAGCCGGCTGCGGCGATGCTGACGCCCGCGGGCAGCACGAATACCGATAGACGCCGCCCCAGATGACGGGTGTTCAGCCTTCCGGCGGGCGCGGTGAGGGTGACGGCGATGGCCGGGATGGAGATGGCGAAGGCGGCGATGAGACCGCCCTGCGATCCCCTGTAGGGAAACCCCTTCAGGGTCGCCAGCAGGACGATGATGAGAATCAGCAGATAGAGAGCCTGGGTGAGATAGAGTTTGAGCACGTCCAGCAGGCCGTTGACAATGCGCTGTCCCTTGTCGAGGATGCGGGCGGTGACCGCGGGCGAGGTCTCCAGCAGGATGATGTCGGCGATGCTGAGCGCGCCCGAACTGGCTGTAAGGGTGGTCAGAGAGATGTCGGCGTTGAGCATGGCGTGGATCTCGCCCGCGCCCCCGCCCACCACGCCCACCCGATGTCCGCTGGCCCGCAACGCCTGCACGGCCCGGGTCATCAACTCGGGCGTGATGCTGCCGAAGATGTGATGCTCGTTCACGGCCTGGACGAAGGCGGTTTCATCCAGGTCTGCCAGTTCCTCCCCCGAAATAAGCTGCAACCGGGCCGCACTCTCCTCGGTGATGCCCGCCTTGCGCAGGTCATTCAAGGTTTCCTGCGCCGGATCGGGGGAGAAGATGCTGGTCATCACGCCGTTGGCGTAGAATTCATTCAGGGCCAGCACCGCGTCGGGGTTGATGCGCTCCTGAAAGCTGAGCTGGCTCAGGGGAATGAGGCCGTCGGGCAGTTGCGGCGCGCCCTCGTCATCGTGCAGGGGCCGGGGCTCGGGCAGCCAGGCGAACATGAGGAGGGTCTCGTCGTCCTTTTCTTCCTGTTTCGCCGCATCTGCGGAGGGCGTTTTTTGGGGACGGCGGATGTGCGAAGCGATGGATTTGCCCCAGCGTTTGACAAAAGGGCCAGAGGCTGGCTGTTCTTCGATGCTGGCGTCTTCTGCGGGCCCGGTCTGATCCTCGGAGGTGACCGTAGCGACGGGCGCAGAAGCGATGGCGGCTGAAGCTGGCGCGGCATCCGGCCCGGCATGGACTGCACCGGCCTCTTCCTTCTTTCCCTTGCGTCCCAACAGCCTCCCCAGCCTGCCGCCAACGCTGGCCACCTGTTTCAGAATCGGTCTGGATGCGTCATCATCGGTCTTTTTGGCAGTGTGAAGATGAGGCTGAAGGATGTGGGGCGCGCCCAGCACGAAAACGCCCGTCATGTTTTCATCCTCCAGCGTCACAGCGCTCCAGCCGTAGATAGCCAGGAAGGGCATCTCTTCGACGGGAGAGAGCTGCTGGCCGTCATAACTCTGCTTGAGGATGTTGCTGATGCGGTTGCGCATGGAGATGCTGCGGGCGCAGGTTCCCAACATCCTCTGCAATTCGATCTCGGAAGGCGGCTTGTGCGCGTCCCGCAGAACTTTGGCGGCAAGGGGCGTCATCTCCACCCAATCATCTGTGAGAAAGCCCGATTTTCCAAAACAGATGACGTCGGTCTGGGCCAGGGTCTCGATAGAGCGGGCCCGATGCACCAGCGCCCCCCGTTGCATCATATCCACCGTGGAACCGGCGTAGGTGAGGACGATCATAAAAAACAGGCCCGCCGGTGCGATGCTGAAGATGACGCCGATGGCGTCGATGAAGACGTCGGTGAATTCATCGGGCCAGGGCGTGGAGGCCAGGAAAAATTTGGCGATAAGAAACGCGGAGATGACCAACACAAAGGCCAGCAGCAGTTGCAGGGTGCGGTTGACGATGCGCTCGATGGGGGTGAGGCTTTCGGGCGCAGAAGCCAGATGTTCCAGCTTGCGCTCGATGAGTCGGTTTTCGGCGATGCGGGTGGCCTGAAATGCGCCCCGCCCGCTGATGCACAAGCTCCCAGCGAAGATCTCATCCCCGGCCTGCTTGGTCACCGCGCGCCCTTTGGCGAAGATCAGGGATTCGTCCATCACCAGGCCCTCGGCGGCCAGGATCTTGCCATCCACCACCGTCTGGTCGCCGGGCCCGATAGCCAGGACGTCGCCCGCCACCACATGGTCGGGGTCGATGCTGCGCACCCGGCCATCGCGCAGCACATGGGCCCTGGGTCGGGCCTCCTGCATGATCTTGCGCAGGCGGATGCGGGCGAATTCCTCCTGAAAGACATTGACGCCGATGGTGAAGATGAGCACGCCCACCGACATCAACGCATCCAGATATTTCCCCAGCATCATCTGCACGAAAACAATGGCCACCAGACCGATGTTGAAAATCGTCAACGTATTCTCGCGGATGATCTGTTTTCGGGAACGGGGGGGATGGAAGCTGATGGCGTTGCTCTGACCTTCCCGATAGCGGGCCCGGGCCTCCTCCTGGCTGAGACCATGAATCTCGTCCAGCGGCAGGCCCGCGGGCGTTTCGTCCGAGCGGGAGCGTCCGTGCAGCCACAGCCACAATCCGCCCAGCAGCGCGGCCAGGGCCGCCACCGCAGCCGAGACCATCAGCCAGGGGCGTCGCCCGTAACGTTCTCTCAGGTCACTCACCGCAATCATGGCGTCTCTCTATTGGCAATTCCAAAGGCGCGCAGGCGCTCGATGACAGCGTAGCTGTTGGTGACCGCAGCCAGCGACGGCAGGCCCAGGATCAACGGCAGAATGAAGCCGTAGCTGACGCCCAGTAAAAATATCTCGTAAAGAAAAAGAACAAGGGTGTAGCCGGGCGAGGCCAGGAACGTAAGTGCGGCGTTCTTGTGGGCCAATACAATAGACTTATTGCTTTGCTCCATGTAAAAAGCGATGACGTAAACCTGCATCATG
The DNA here is from genome assembly GCA_026985975.1 of Anaerolineae bacterium. Classification (GTDB taxonomy): domain Bacteria; phylum Chloroflexota; class Anaerolineae; order J102; family J102; genus M2005. Next base: position 3,315 of record JALSPL010000173.1, read on the forward strand.
GCCCAAAACAAGCCCAAAAACAGAAAAACCGACACCAGAATGATGGACCAGGACCTGCCGATCTGCCAATAGAAGGAGACATTGACGAAGACGACGACGCCGGCGATGATATTGGCCAGCATCCACAGCCAGCTCGCCAGGAAATGTCGTTTGGCCGCGCGCAAGAGCTCTCCTGCGCCGTTGCTGCGCCCGTGCGCCAGCTCGTTTCCGATCTCATACAGTCCGAACAGCATGGGCGGGCCCAGGATGATGGTGAGAAAGGAGAGGGTGACCAGGAAATTCTGGACGAACAAATTGAACCAGTCGTCATACCAGGTCTTCAACGCCCGCCAGATGACATTCAGCGAGGCGGGGCCGCGGGAGGAAGTTGTGGAATTTGCCATAACGGTTGTTTTCCAACAAAAAATGTTATACTCGATTAC
>JALSPL010000174.1 GCA_026985975.1 Anaerolineae bacterium
TGGGCCACCCGGCCCGGGTGCAGCGCATCATGGCCGGACTGGAACGCTGGCCGGGCCTGGCGCTGGCTGGCGCCGCCTACCACGGCATCGGCATCCCCGACTGCATCCATTCGGGCGAGCTGGCGGTGGAGAAATTGCTGATGTGACGCCAAAGCGGCTGACGAGTGGCATCTTGTATCGGATATCTGATATTGGATATTCGATATTGATCCCACCCCAACGCGATGTCTTGTGCAATATCCAGTATCCAATATCCAATATCCAATATCCAATATCTCACAACAGGTATCTCAAGCGATCATGCCTCTAAACATCACCCAATCCCAGCAACTCTTCACTCAGGCCCAAACCCTCCTCCCCGGCGGCGTCGATTCGCCCGTGCGGGCTTTCAAATCTGTGGGCGGTCAGCCCCTGTTCATTCAGCGAGGCGAAGGCCCCTATCTGTTCGACGTGGATGGCAATCGTTTCATCGACTATGTCCTCTCCTGGGGCCCGCTGATCCTGGGCCACGCGCATCCCGATGTGGTGGCGGCGCTGACCGAGACCCTGCGCAACGGAACCAGCTATGGCGCGCCCTCTCCGCTGGAGATCGAGCTGGCCCGGCTGGTGACCGATTTCATGCCCAACATCGAGATGGTGCGATTCGTCAACTCGGGCACCGAGGCCACCATGAGTGCGCTGCGTCTGGCCCGGGCCTACACCGGACGCCACAAGATCATCAAATTCCAGGGCTGCTATCACGGCCACGCGGATCTGCTGCTGGTGCAGGCGGGCTCGGGCGTGGCCACCCTGGGCCTGCCCGATTCGCCCGGCGTGCCTCCGGCCACGGTGCAGGATACGCTGGTGGCTCGCTACAACGATCTCGACTCGGTGCGAGAACTTTTCGAGGCATTCCCCGAGGAGATTGCGGCCATCATCGTGGAGCCGGTGGCCGGCAACATGGGCGTTGTGCCCCCGATCGATGGCTTTTTGCCGGGCTTGCGGGAGATCACAGCGGCTCACGGCGCGCTGCTCATCTTCGACGAGGTGATGACTGGCTTCCGCGTGCATCCGGGCGGGGCCCAAACCCTGTACGGCATCCAGCCCGATCTCACCTGCCTGGGCAAGGTCATCGGCGGCGGGCTGCCGGTGGGCGCTTATGGCGGTCGCCGGGAGATTATGGAGATGATCGCGCCGGTGGGGCCGGTGTATCAGGCGGGCACCCTTTCCGGCAACCCCCTGGCCATGACCGCGGGCATCGTCACCCTGCGCAAACTGGCCCAGCCGGGCGTGTGGGAGCAGTTGCAGGCGCGGGTGGATCAACTCACCGCGGGCGTCGGCGATGCGGCCCGGGCCGCGGGCGTTCCCGTCTACCAGACGCGAGTGGGCACGATGTTCGCCGCCTTCTTCACCGAAAACCCGGTGACCGATTGGGATTCGGCCGCGGCCAGCGACGCGGAGCGCTTCGCCCGCTATTTCCGGGCCATGCTGGAAGCGGGCGTCTACATCGCGCCCTCGCAATTCGAGGCGGGCTTCATGTCGTTGGCGCATGACGATGCGGTCATCGAAGAGACGATTGCCGCGGCTACGCGAGCATTCCACTCAATCTCCTAATCTCCTAATCTCCTAATCTCCCAATCTCCCATGACGCCCCCTCCCCGCTGTCTACTTCTCGCCAATCTCGGCTCGCCCGCTTCGCCCGCGGAGGCCGATGTGCGGGCCTATCTCGATGAATTCCTGATGGACCCGCGCATCATCGACATGCCCTATCCCTTGCGCTGGTTCATCGTCAAGCGCTTCATCCTGCCCAAACGCCCGGCGCAATCGGCCCGCGCCTATCAGCGCATCTGGCGGGAGGAGGGCTCGCCGCTGATCGCGCTCAGCCAGCGGGTGCGGGCGCGGCTGGCGGCGCGGCTGGACATGCCCGTGGCCCTGGGCATGCGCTACGGTCAGCCCTCGGTGCGCGCGGGCCTGGAGGAACTGTTGGGGGAGATGGGGCCGGGCGGGGAGATCATCCTCCTGCCCATGTACCCGCACTACGCCATGTCCACTTATGAGACGCTGACGCTGAAGACCCTGGCGGAGCTGGAGAAGCTGGCGGGCGTGGAGCCGACGCCCGACAAAGCCGCGCAACGCTGGCTGCGGGACGCGGTGAGCCGGGCCGACGGCCGGGCTTTTTCGCGTTCGGTGGGAGATTACACGCTGCGCGTGATCCCGCCCCATTATCATCATCCCGCCTACATCGCGGCCCTGGCGGCCAGTATTCGGCCAACGCTGGCCGCGGGCGATTTCGATCATCTGCTGTTCAGCTTTCATGGCGTGCCCGAGCGGCATTTGCACAAGACCGCGCCGCGGGGCGCTGGCTGTTTGCAGGATGGCTGCTGCACGACCGCAGTCGGGGCCCACGCCCTGTGCTATCGACATCAGGCGTTCACCACGACCAAACTTGTCGCCCGGGCGCTGGGGCTGCATCCCGACCAGTATTCGCTTTCTTTCCAGTCGCGGCTGGGGCGGGATGAATGGCTGAAGCCCTACACCGCTGACGAATTGCCCCGCCTGGCCCGGGCGGGCGTGAAGCGTCTGGCCGTGGTCACGCCCGCCTTCACCGTCGATTGTCTGGAGACGCTGGAGGAGATCGGCATCGAGGGGCGGGAGACCTTTTTGCAGGCGGGCGGCGCGCATTTCGGGCGCATCCCCTGCCTGAATGACAACGATGACTGGGTGGCGGCGATGGCGGGGATGGTTTTAGCCTGAGAAAATAAAGAGGCGTGATGGGCTGACAACGAGTTTGTGGCGATCAAAGCAAGTAGGGTAAACTGCATCAATAATCTATTGCCCAATAGTGCCTTTTGTTGTCTTTTGTTATCTTCCATTACCCTATTTTTCTCGCTGTGCAAACATGAACATCTGGAAAACAATTGCCATTATCTCACTGGTGATAATAGCCATTGGCGCTGGGGTTGGCATGGCGTTCTTTCATGCCAATCAGCCCGTCGTTGCCCAGGCGACGATTGCGCCAACCCAACCCTGGCCCACGGTCCCGGCCACCCGCACGCCTACGCCCGCGCCCACACACACCCCCACGCCCGGACCCACCCCCACGCCGACTTTCACCCCTACCGCCACAGCGACGCATACGCCGACCCCCACCCCAACGCCCACGCCTCGCGTGTCCATCACCGACATTCGGGGGCTGGGACGGCTGGAAACCGTCGAATACGTGATGCAGATCGCCATCGACCTGGAATCCAAGCCGGAGAGTGTGTGGAAACGCATCGTGGGCGTATTCGGCACCGACAAAATTTTGCTTCTGGCCAGCGGCGAGGTTGTGGCGGGCGTCGATCTTTCACGCCTTTCTTCGCACGACGTCACCATCCGCGGGAACGCCATCACACTGAAACTGCCCACCCCCGAGATCTTTCACACCCGCATCGACAACCAGGAGTCCCGGGTCTATCTGCGGGAAAAGGGCATCTTCTACCCGCTGGATAAGAACCTTGAATCACGGGCCCGAAAACAGGCTGAGCAGGGCCTGACCAACTGGGCTCTGCAACACAACATCATCGAAAAAGCGCGCCAAAATGCACGACTGGAAATGGAGCGTTTCCTGCATTCTCTGGGCTTCGATCAAGTCACCATCATCTTTGCCGATTCGCCGCGTTGACAGGAAAAGGGCGCTATGTCTGACAAAAATGAACTTTCCTCTTTTGATCCCATCGAAATAGTCCACAGCCCCACTTCTCCCCGGCCC
>JALSPL010000175.1 GCA_026985975.1 Anaerolineae bacterium
GGGCCTGGAGGCCATGTATCCCCAGGCCCTGGTGGAGATCAATCCCAAAGATGCGCGCAAGGCGGGCATCGAAGATGGCGATCTGATCAAAGTGTTCTCCCGCCGCGGCGAGATCCTGTCCACCGCCCAGGTCACCGACCGGGTGGAGCCGGGCCTGATCTTCACCACCTTCCACTTTGCCGAAGCCGCGGCCAACTTCCTCACCAACCCCGCGCTGGATCCCACCGCTAAGATCCCCGAGTTCAAGGTGGCCGCAGTGCGGGTGGAGAAGGCGTAGGAGGGACGAGGTGCAGCGCACCTCCCGCTACCTTTCGCACATCAGACACGCGGCCAAAACACAACCTTGGTCTGATGCGCCAACACTCACATCAGGTGCGCCGCACCTTCACGCCATGAGACGTAAAATCCGATTCCATCCCGGCGGCTATTACCACATTTACAATCGGGGCGCCAATCGGCAGTCGATATTCCGAGAACGCGCCAATTACGAGTTTGTCCAACGCAAGATGGCGGAGATATCCAAACGCTATCAGTTGAGCGCCATCGCCTACTGCCTTCTCCCCAACCATTACCATTTTTTGGCGCGGCAAAACGGCGAAGCGCCCGCCCGACTCCTGGCGCAGTACGTCTTCAACGCCTACACCAAAGCGTACAACAAGCGTTATGGACATTCAGGAACGTTATTCGAAGGATCATATCGGGCCATCGAAGTTTACACGCCCGTCTATATCCAAAACCTGGTGCGGTACATTCATGCCAACCCAGTGCTCCACGGTTTAGTCGATGATCCCTTTGAGTGGCCCTACTCGAACCTGCATGAATGGGTTGGCGAGAGACAAAGCGACTTGTATGATCCTGATTTTGTCAAAGAGCATTTTGATGGACCAGAAGCGTATCGGCGGTATCTCCTGGAATACATGAACACCAGAGAGTTGCCCAAACCCTTGGCGAGTTACCTGAAACTCATCGACTTTTGAATTGTTGGGAGGCGCGGCGCACTTTGCGCCATCCGTCGCCCAACGCACGCATTCCTCGCCATCCCAGCTTTTCGCAAACCGAACGACGCCCCTGATAAGTGCGCTGCACCTGGCTTGCGGCGCCAGGTGCAGCGCACTTGGCGCCCACTAAATGCGCCTTTCCAGCATTTCACGTCATCTACGGTGTCTAAGTTAACCTCTTCCCATTCCAAGTGCGCCGCACCTCCTGGCGCCATCCCCGCATCCTGGCGCGTTTACCGCTCGGGCGAGTGGCGGGTGGTGGAAGGCGCGATCATCGAAGAGAAGAACGTCTGCATCCAGGTGAACGGTCAGGTGCTGGCCCGCTTTATGGCCACGCCCATGGAGCTGGAGGCCCTGGCCCTGGGTTTTCTGCGCTCCGAGGGCGTGATCTCGGGCCCGGCGGATGTAGCTGACATCCACATCGGGCCGTCGGGCGAGTGTGTGGACGTGTGGCTGACCCGCAGCGCCGCCCTGCCCGATGACGCGGACGCCATCCGCACCGCGGGCTGTGGCGGCGGCGTCACCTTCGACGACCTGCTACACTTCACGCCCGATCCCTTCCCGCCTCTGGCGCTGACGCCCGAACAGCTCATCGCCCGCTACTACGAGATGCGGGCCACGGAAGTGCTCTATCCCGTCACGCGCGGGGTGCACGCGTCCGCATTATGCACGCCCGAGCGGCTGCTGCTCATGGCCGAAGATGTGGGCCGCCACAACACCCTGGACAAGCTGTGGGGCAAGGCCATGCAGGCGGGCGTGGCCACCCGCGGGCGCATCATCGTCACTACCGGGCGCATCAGCTCCGAGATGCTGGGCAAGGCCGCCAAGATGGGCGCCCCCCTCATCGCCTCCCGCACCTCGCCCACCAGCCGTTCCGTGGCCCTGGCGCAGCAATGGGGCATCACCCTGGTCGCGTACATCCGCCGCGGCGGGTTCAGGGTGTATGTTGGGGAGGAAAGATTAAAGATCAATGACCAATGATTAAAGATTCATCACCCTCACACGCACAGGAGATTGTCAATTTATGTTCATCAAACACAGCGATGACGTAGAAGCCCAGGTGGTGCAGGCGGGCGAGGCCACCACGATCCAGGTGCTGATCTCGCCCGAGGAAGGCCCGCATTTCGCCATGCGCAAATTCGTGATGCAGCCGGGCGGCGGCATGCCCAAACACACCAACGCGGTCGAGCATGAGCAATATGTGCTGCGGGGTCGGGCCCTGGTGGGCCTGGGAGATGAAGAGGTGGTTGCCCAGGCGGGCGACGCGCTGCTGATTCCCGCGGGCGTTCCCCACTGGTACGCCAACATCGGCGACGAGCCCTACGAATTCCTCTGCATCGTCCCCAATCTGCCCGATAAAATCGAAATTCTTAAGGACTAACGCCCGTGGCCGCTGTCCTGCGAAAACGACGCCTGTGGCCGCTGTTTGGGCTGCTGGCGGTGCAATTGCTGACGGGCATGATGCTGATGCCCGCCAACAGCTTCATCAGCATCTTTCTCAACGAATCCCTGGGGTTTTCCATGGCCCGGGTGGGGCGGGTCATCGCTCTGGCTCAGGGCGTGGGCATGCTGGCTTCGCTGCTGGGGGGCGGGCTCAGCGATCGCTGGGGGCACAAGCGGGTGCTGATTCTGGGAGTGGGATTCATCACCGCCAGCAACGCGCTTTTTCTGCTCCACGCTCCGTGGCTGGCGGTGGGATTGTGGTGTCTGGGCGGGGTGGGACTGGCGTTCTCGGTATTGAGCAGCCAGGGCTATCTGACCATGGCTGCGGGAGCGGGCGTGCTGGGCGTGGCCTCGGCGCTTTACAATTGGGGCTACACCATCGGCGGCGTCATCGGCAACCCCCTGGCTGCGGCGGCGCTGGGCCAGGATAACTTCCGGGCGCTGGGCCTGGGGCTGATGGGCATAGGCGCCGTCGGTCTGCTCACGCTCATCTTCCTGCCCGATCTCAGCCCAAAAGAAAAGCCCGATCAAAACGAAAGTGGCGTCTTCGATTATCGCGTCCTGCTGCATCGGCGCATCGTCATTTTGGGCCTGCTGCGTTTTCTGCCCACCAGCTTTTACGGGCTGATGGCGTTGCTTCCGTTGCTCATCAAACAGGAAGGGGGCAGCAACGCCATTGTCGCCGCGTACGCCACCGTCAGCCTGCTGATGGCCTCGCTGGCGCAACTGGTCGCTGGCCGCAGCGCCGACCGCTGGGGGGTGCGCGGGCCCACTATGGCCGCGTTCGGCGTCATCCTCACCGCCATCGCCGGCATCATCCTTACTGCCGATTCGTTGTGGGGGCTTTACGCTTTCGGCGTATTGGGCGTCAGTGCAGCCTGGGCGCTTTCCACCTTGCTGCCGGGCATGGTGACCGTAGCCGCGGAAGAGACAATCCGGGGCCGGGTGTTCGGCATGCTGCACATGGTGTGGACCCTGGCGATGATGCTGGGGGCGCTGTTGGGCGGGCAGTTTCTCGATGTCAATCTGCGTCTGCCCTTCCTGATTGTGGGCGCGCTTAATGTCATCGCTCTGGCCCTCACCATCCCCTTCTTTCGCATGGCGCCCATCCCCGGCCCCGCCACGACCTAAACGCATTGCCGTTCCCCGTTGGACACAGGCAACTATGAATCGACTGAAAAAAGACTGATCTCACGCAAAGGCGTGATGGTCGCAATCGAGAAATCTCGATTTTGGCTCTTTAAGAATCGAATAGCACGTCCTTTGAAGGAGCGTTCAGTGCAGC
>JALSPL010000176.1 GCA_026985975.1 Anaerolineae bacterium
CTGCCCCGGCGCGCGCCCATCACCCTGCCCGTGATCGTGGCGGTGGATGCGCCCGCCGGTGCGATCTGGATGCTGCCCTTTCCGCCAGCCAAGCCCGCCACCCACTGGCGGGCGCAATGGGATGAGACCGATGTGCGCGCGGTCATCGCCGATCTGGCCCGGCTGCACGCGGCTTTCTGGAATGAAGAGGAGGCAGTGCGGGAATGGGACTGGCTACTGCGCCCCACCACCGATGACGCAGTCCGCTTGCTGGCCGACGGCCGCCAGGGGTTGGAAGCGCTGGCCGGGGCGAACGATTACGACGACATTCTCACGCCCGCACGCGTGGGCCGCCTGCTGGCGCTGGCCCGCGAACCGGACGCACTGCTCAGCATCCTCAATGCCGGGCCCATGACGCTATTGCACGGCGACGCCGGATTCCAGAACGTCGCCATCACCCGGGATGGGGGAGCGCGCATCTGGTACGATTGGCAACTGGCGGGCTGGGGGCCGTCGGCGCTGGATTGGGTCACATTTTTGCATCCCTGGGGCTATCCTGAAGCCCATCCGCCCCTCTCCGCCCCGACGATGACCGATCTTTATCTGCATGACCTGCGTCGTCGGGGCGTGACGTTGACGGATGAGGCGTTTTTGCGCCAGATCGACGCGGCTTTTTTGTGGCGCTGGCTCATCCAGTGGGCCCCGCTGCTGAGCAAATATCGGGATCGCCTGCGGCCCGAGGTGCGGGCGCGATTGGGGCGGACGTTCGAGCATGGCTACTGGCCAGCATTGCTGGATCGACTGAAAAAAGCTTGATCTCACGCGAAGCTGCCAAGGCGCAAAGGAAAATATCATGGTTTCGCCAAGGAAAAGTGGCTGAAACCACACCACTTTCGCTGTCTTCTCTATCGTCACTGCTGATCGCGACCTTTTTTCAGGGGAGCCATTGCTGAACTGATCTGTGATTGCGTGCATAGACAGGCTCGTCGATCCCTGGCCAAAGCTGTCAGGTTGAGGTGAGGTCGTGGCGGCATGCGAATCTTTCGGAAGAAATTCTGTCCGGGTGACATAGGTCATAGTCGCGGGCGAATTGCGGCGCGATACTATACTGGTATCCTTTGATGCCATAATAAAACTATTCGCTTTTTCGAATATCCAACCCAATAACCTGAAAAGGAGAAAATCCAATGTCGCTCAAAGAAGACGCCATTAGGTATCACACAAAAGGTAAGCCCGGAAAGATCGAGGTGACGCCCACCAAGCCGTTGCTCACCCAACGCGATCTTTCTCTGGCGTATACGCCGGGCGTGGCCGTTCCGGTGATGGAAATCGCCGAAGATCCGGATAAGGCCTTCGATTACACCGCCAAGGGCAATCTGGTGGCCGTGCTTTCCAACGGCACCGCGATTCTGGGGCTGGGCAGCCAGGGGCCGCTGGCTGCAAAGCCGGTGATGGAAGGCAAGGGCGTGCTGTTCAAGAGATTTGCCGATGTGGACGTTTTCGATATCGAAGTGGATACAAAAGATCCGGATGAAATTATCCGCTTCGGCCAGATGATGGCTCCCACTTTTGGCGGCATCAACCTGGAGGACATCAAGGCGCCGGAATGTTTCTACATCGAGGAGGAGCTGGAAAAAACCACCGACATTCCCGTCTTCCATGATGATCAGCACGGCACCGCCATCATCTCGGGCGCGGGGTTGCTGAACGCACTGGAGATCACCGGCAAGAAGATCGAGGATATCAAGATCGTCATCAACGGCGCCGGGGCGGCGGGCATCGCCTGTGGCGAGTTTTATGTGGGACTGGGCGCAAAACGCGAAAACATCATCATGTGCGATAGCCGCGGCGTCATCTACAAGGGCCGCGAAGCGGGCATGAATCCCTACAAGGAACGCTTTGCCCAGGACACCGACAAGCGCACGCTGGCCGAGGCCTTTGAGGGCGCTGATGTTTTCATGGGGGTTTCCGTGGCCAATGTGGTGACTAAAGAGATGGTCAAGAGCATGGCTCCGAATCCCATCATCTTCGCCATGGCCAATCCTGATCCTGAGATCACCTGGGAGGATGCGCACGAGGCCCGTCCCGATGTGATCATGGGCACCGGGCGCAGCGATTATCCCAACCAGGTCAATAACGTGCTGGGCTTCCCCTTCATCTTCCGCGGCGCCCTGGACGTGCGGGCCACCAATGTGAACATGGAAATGAAGGTGGCCGCGGCCAAAGCTCTGGCTGCCCTGGCCCACGAAGACGTGCCCGACAGCGTGCTCAAGGCTTACGGCGTGGACAGCATCCACTTCGGGAAGGAATATCTCATCCCCAAGCCCCTAGACCCGCGCGTGCTGACGCATGTGGCCCCGGCAGTGGCCCAGGCCGCCATGGAAACGGGCGTCGCCCGCAAGATTATCGATATCAAAACCTATCCCGATGTGCTGGCCGCCCGTCAGGGACTGGGCATGTCGGTGATGCGGCACATCATCAGTCGGGCCAAAAACGACCCCAAACGCGTCGTGTTGGCCCAGGGCGAACATCCCAAGATGATTCGCGCCGCCTACGCCCTGTTACAGGAAGGCATCGCCGATCCCATCCTCATCGGCAGGGCCGACGCCATTCAGGAACAGATCAAAAATCTGTCCATGGATTTCAAGCCGACAATCGTGGAGCCGGGCAAATGCAATAAAACCAATCAATACGCCCACCGGCTCTTCGAACTACGTCAACGCAAGGGCGTCACATTGGCTGCGGCCCGACAAATGGTGTGCAGCGCCAATTATCTGGCCCCGATGATGGTGGAGATGGGTGACGCCGACGCTGCGATTGGCGGCCTCACCGCCAGCTACGCTGATGTGCTGCGGCCCGCCCTGCAGGTGGTTGGCACCGCAGATGACGTCAATATCGTCAGCGGCGTCTATTTGATGATCGTGCGGGATCGGGTTTATTTCTTCACCGACACCACGGTGAATGTAGATCCCACCGCCGAAGAGCTGGCCGATATCGCCATCGATGCAGCCAAGGTGGCGGAAACCTTCAATGTCGAGCCTCACATCGCCATGATCTCCTTCTCCAATTTTGGCAGCGCCCGTTATCCTCAGAGCGAGAAAGTGAAGAAAGCTGTGGCCATTGTCAAGGAGCGCCGCCCGGATCTCAACATCGATGGGGAGATGGAGGCGGACACCGCTGTGTCCCCCGAAATCATGGATGAAAATTTCCCCTTCAGCGAAGTCAAGGACGCCAATGTCCTGGTCTTCCCCAACCTCGACGCAGCCAATGCTGCATATAAGCTTATGGCGCATCTGGGTGGAGCCGGGGCGGTCGGCCCCATCCTGGTGGGCATGGGAAAGCCTATTCACATCGTGCCCACTGGCGCCGAAACCCGCGACATCGTCAACATCGCGGCCCTGGCCGTGGTGGATGCGCAACGCCAGTAATGCCGTATCGCTATTTGCGCAGAAAAGGGGCGTCGAAAGGCGTCCCTTTTCTATGTCTTTCCGCCCGTCGTCGGCAGCACGCCCGGCGGCGGGCTGATATCTTTCTGACGCCGGGGCAGTAACTGCAACTGGCCATCATAGCTGACAACGACGCCGGTCACCGCCACTATCATGCCCGGTCTCAGGGATGGGGCCCGCCACAGCGCTCGCGGATGCACTTTGACGAAAAGCGCACCACTGCCGTCATCCACCCGGAAGCTGTCCGGATGGATCTGCGTTACGCGTCCGGCCACCTGCAACAGCTCGCCCAACTGCACCG
>JALSPL010000177.1 GCA_026985975.1 Anaerolineae bacterium
TGGCCCGACCACATCGGCGCTTTCAGCGCGGCCCAATGACTGCTTTGCAGCACGTGCGGGCGCTGAAAACGCAGGAGGATGTCGTCGAAGCGGGCGGGGACGGTGATGATGGCGGGCATAGGGGAAGTAATCAGTGGTGGAGTAAGCCGTGATCAGAATGGAATCAAGTTTTGTCTTCAGTGGATAGCAATTTTTGCCGAACAAATACGAGAAATTGCCTGATTGCCTGTTCGGGATTATCATCGATATGGCTTTCGGTCACATTTTCCTCATCCCCATCATGGAAATGTTTTGGAAATGTGGCGACGCGCTTCCACCGCAAATGCGGAGCATTGTCGTGTCGGTATATCTCATCAATACCGATCACACGGCGATCCCAATGATATGAATAACGCCCGCTTTGTGATATGAACACATCCATAATGGAGCCATCGATGACATCCAGCCGCAGTTTTGCTGGAACGCCGGTCGATAGCGTCAAAATGGTTTCGTTGACGACAATGTCATCAAACTCATGCTGCGCTATTTGCTTCAGCGCCCTGTAAATCGGCCAGATAGGCATCAAGTTCTTCCAAATATGCAGTTAGATTTTCAACAACAATCAGATCTTCCCATGCCGGGTGCTCCTGCACTTCCCCCTGTGCGATTTTCGACTCCAATTCAGCCGCCGAGTGAACCCCATAGCGCGCCAAAGTCTCCAGCTTCTGTTGCAAAACCTGGCGTTTTTTGTCCAGCAAAAAGCTTTTCAGCGCATGCTGATAGAGGTCATTTTCACTGAGCCCGAAAGCCTCAGCGATCCTGGTAGCTGTAACCATCATTCAAACCTGTTGAACGGCAGTGTCAATTAATCGGTGTTGTGTGAATTATAGCATGTGCGGGCGCTCACGACAACGGCGTCACGAATTCCCGCAGGTCGGACGCGAGGATGCGGCGGAGTTCGGGGGCGTCTTCGCCCGAGCTTCGTACGAAGAGGAAGCCGAACACGGGCCAGGCCCGCCAGTCGATGGCCCGCACATCCAGCACATGATCGAAGCCCGCGGCCACCCGCTGGTAATCGAAAGCGGCAATGTCCGCGCCCGGGACGCCCGCGCTGTTGTCCAGCACGATCATGGCGTAGACTTCGTCGCCCTTGTCGGCCAGCAGCGCCGGCCAGTCGGGCGGCTGCTCGTGCAGGTAGGCGACATAGGGATTGAGACCGTAGGCGTAGGCGGTCATATCCGCGGTGGTGCACCAGCCGCCAAAACGCATGGGGTTGATCTCGATGGGGAGCAGATCGCCGTCCGGGGTAATGCGCACCTCGGTGTGCAGGGGGAAATCTTGCACGCCCGTCAGCCGCCCGATTTCGGCCAGAAAGTCGGTGAAGCGAGCCAGGTTGGCCTCGACGATGGCCCGAGAGGTGACGTACACCCGGTCGCTGGTGTCTGCATCGGAGGAGAACAGGTGCTTGTAGACGCCGGCGATGTGCGGCCTCCCCGCCCCGTCGAACCAGGCGTCGAACGCGTATTCCTCGCCCGCGATATTCTGCTCGATGATGAAGCTGGCCGCGTCCATGACCTCGGGCGGATACAGGCCCCGCAGAGCGTCCATTTCGGCGTGGATGGCGGCCAGGGTTTCGGGCCAGGCCGCGGCGTCGGCCACCTTGTACACGCCCATGCTGAAAAATCCCACCGCGGGCTTGATGATGAAGGGCGCGGGCAGGGTCGTTGCGTCCAAATCATCCAGATCCTCCCGCCGCACTTCCCGGAAGAAGAAATCGGGATACAACGCCTGCGTCAGACGGCGGAAGCGTAGCTTATCCTTGAAAAGATCGATCTTTTCGGGCAGATCGGTGAAGGCCAGGTGGCGGGCGATCCAGCCGATGGCGTTTTCGGAGTTGGTGTAGAGCCGGGGATGGACCGCAGCCCGAACCCGGGCGACCGCTTCATCCTCGCTGATGACCTGGGGCCCGGCGTCGAAACCGAACGCCGCGGCTGCTTTTGTACCCACCACCGGCAGATCATGCTCGCGGATGGTGGTTTTGAGGAAGTCGGAAACGTAGGGGGCGTCGATAAGGATCATGTTGCGGCGGCTAAGCGTCTCAGGTATAATGAGATCACTCGTATCTGGAGGATAAACTTATGAGTGTCGTCGTAAAAAGCACGTCGAATGATGTTATTTTTCTGCCAGCTCAATTGATGAAGGAATTGAATTTGAGCGAAGGCGAAGAAGTCAAGCCTATCGTCGAGGGGCAGACGCTGCGTTTGGCGCGCCTCGAGAAGTTCTTGGCCTTACGTGGGGCGCTGAAAGATGACGATGCTTTTGATGATGCGGTGGCAAGTTTGCAACAGGCATGGGAAAAATGGACGTTGCCAGATATTGCCTAGACACCAATGTCCTGATTGATTTTCTCAAAGATCGAGAGCCGGGCGCTTCTGCTGTCGAAAGAGTCGTTCTGGAAGCAGAATGTTTTGTTTCGGCGGTGACGGTCTATGAGCTGCTGTTTGGCGTCGCCCGGGCCAGAAGACAGATAGGAGAAGAGGCGCTATTGGGCGTGATGGCTATTCTGCCGTTCGATAGTGGTGTTGCCAGGCGGGCGGCAGCTCTCCACGCATCACTGATTCAGTCCAACCAGGATATTGGGGTTAAAGATGTCTTCATTGCAGCAACATGCCTGGAAAATGATCTGGCCATCCTCACTGCCAACAAACGTCATTTTGAACGTGTGCCAGGATTGACGGTGATTACGCCCCAACAATTGTTTTGAGCAGCATGACGACCTGGTCTCGACATCGGAAATGCAGGGGGCGTCGAGGATGATCATGGTGAGGGCAACAAAAGAGGGAAGAGGAGTGTAGAAGGCGCCTGGCGCCTCGCCCCCAAAAGGGTATCAAAATCCTTGGGACAGAGGATGTTCCTGGCGGGCCCGAAGAACCTTGACTTCTTTTTCGATTGTATCACCGTAAGCCAACTGCGCTTTTTCCAAATCATAACGGGCCTGCAAGCGGAGCCAGACATCGGGGCTGGCGCCAAAGTAACGCGCCAGGCGCATGGCTGTGTCTGCGGTGATCTTGCGTTTGCCATGGACAATCTGGTTAATGCGCAGAGCTGGCACGCCAATATCCTTGGCCAGCCGATACTGACTGAGGCCAAGCGGTTTCATAAAATCTTCCAGCAAAACCTCGCCGGGATGGATGGGGGGGTAATCTTTCTGCCATATCGTAAGCCTCACGCTGATCAAGATACCGCAGCGGCTTTTTTCTTGCTTTTGATGGCCTTGCCGCGGGCGTTGTGGTCCAGCTCTTTCTTGCGGATGCGCAGGGCCCTGGGCGTGACTTCCAGCAGCTCATCATCGCTGAGATATTCGATGGCTTCGTCCAGGGAGAGGATTTTGGGCGGGGTCAGGCCCGTGGTGATGTCGGCGAAGGCCTTGCGATGATTGGTGAGATGCTTGGTCTTGCACACGTTGATGACCAGATCGTCGCCGCGGGCGTGCTGGCCCACCACCTGGCCCGCATACACCTCATCCCCCGGCTTGACGAAGAGCACGCCCCGCTGTTGGGCGTTGATGAGCGCGTAGCTGGTGACCGGGCCTGTCTCCAGGGCGATGAGTGATCCCCGCTCGCGGCTGGGAATGTCGCCCATGTAGGGCTCGAAGCCGTGGAACAAGGTGTGGAGGATGCCGGTGCCGCGGGTGGCGGTGAGGAAGGGCTGGCGAAAGCCCAGCAGGCCGCGGGTG